>JAKIUD010000093.1 GCA_021647765.1 Desulfuromusa sp.
GTCCATGAACACCTCCTGATAGAATTTGGTGTTCACAGGTTTACGCGGTTGCTATTCAATTGTCAGAGAACTATTGTCTTCGATGTACTGGCACTTTTTTTAGTCCACGATGTTGTGGCACTTACCACTTACTCCCTAGATATTCAAAAGAATACAGAGAGTACAGACAATCAAACCTTGCGGAGTGTTTTGAGTCAATCCTTCAATGGTAATAGGTCGAGAGGGCTGGTGAATGGAAGGATTGAGGGAGTGAATGGAGGGGACAGTTATTACTTCAGACCCATTTTTTTGAAAAAATGACCAACTTTACTTCGGCTGATAGGTAGTCGGGTATCACTGCCCTGAATCTTAAGCACGTGGGACTGGCGTTCTTTTAATATTTTTTCAATCTTTCCCAGATTAACAATATAACTGCGATGAATTCTATAGAAGTGTTCCGACGGCAGTCGTTCTTCAAGAAAGCGTAAGGAAAAATCGCAGAAATAGACACCATTGCAGGTGTGAATTCTGGCATAAATATTTTCTGCTTCCACATAAAGAATGTCCGTGGGATTAATCAGGTTGATTTCCCGACCAGACGTGACCGGAATCTTGATGAAAGTTTTTTCCCGATTAGTAATAAAAGGAGTGATGTCGTAAACCAGCATGCAATTCAGGGCGTCATCCGTATTACGATTAAGTAGTGGGATCAGCTTAATGAACAGATAGCGGTCGCTGTCGTGAACGCTGATCCGCTTAAAGGAGAAGGGGATCGATTGGCTGGAGTCTTTCATTAGTCGCAGCATGGCACGGATCCGATCCTGAATCCGGTTACTGTGCAGAGCCATGATATCACCGGAAAACAGATCTTCTTTATGGACACTGGGGAAAATTAGCATCAGAGCCTGGTTGATATATGATACCGTCAGGTCATCATCAAACATGACGATCCCAGGATCCATCTGTTCCAGCAGTCTGAGAAGATTTTCACTATCCATAAACCGTTTCCATTTGTTGAATTATTTCAGAATTTAACTCTTTTGGTATGATTTTCCTGAACAGGCAAGCATCTAAAAAAACTGTACCCATCAGATTCATTGTTCTTCTCACGAGGATATGCCGATGACTTGTGTTGCTTTCTGGTTAACTTTGGTTGTGACGTTACTTTACCTGCTGTTTTCGTTTATTGCAATTGATTCTCCTCTCACAAAATGAACAGTAAACGGTTGCAATCGGCTAAAACGAGTATTAACCTACAAAAAGTTGATCTGCCTTTAACATGAATGAGAAATGAAACATGAAGATAATAATTTCTAAACGTGCCAAGCTGGTTGAGCCTTTCTTGGCAATGGAGTTAATGGAGAGAGCCAAGCAGTTGGAAGCTGAAGGTCGGGATATTATCTATCTCTGTCTGGGAGAGCCCGATTTTAATACCCCTCCAGCTATTCTTGCGGCAACTGGTCAAGCTTTGGCCGAAGGGGCAACTTCCTATACCCATTCTCTGGGATTGCTGGAACTACGTCAGGAAATCTGTCGCCATTACCTTAACTCTTATGGTGTTGAAATTGTTCCGGAGCAGATTATTGTTTCTTCCGGTACCAGTCCGTTAATGCTGCTCCTTTTTTCCACGATTCTGGATGAAGGTGATGAACTGATTCTGACCGACCCTGGCTATGCGTGTTACCCTGGGTTTGTTAAGTTCTCCGGGGGTAAACCGGTTTTGTTGAAGGCCGATGCAGGGAACGGCTTTCAACCTCAACCTGATCAGGTTGAAGCATTAATAACCCCGAGAACACGTGGTTTATTGATCAACTCTCCCTCTAATCCTGCCGGATCTGTTCTGTCTAGTCAGGATATGCAGGCTTTGGCTGAACTACCAATCCCAATTATTTCTGATGAAATATATCATGGGTTAACTTATCAGGGTGATGAGCGCTGTATTCTTGAGTTCACTCGGGATGCCTTTGTTTTGGGGGGATTTTCAAAGGCGTATGCCATGACCGGTTGGCGTTTGGGATATCTGATTTCACCGCATTCTTGTATGCGAACTCTGCAAAACCTCCATCAGAATTTTTTGATTTGCGCTAACCATTTTGTCCAGCGTGGTGGTATTGCCGCTTTGCAGCAATGTCAGGATGATGTTGCAGATATGCGAACCATTTATGATAAACGCCGAAAAGAATTAGTTGCCCGCCTGCGTCATCTTGGTTTTGGGATCCATTTTGAGCCAAAAGGGGCATTTTACGTCCTTGCTGATGCACGGCATATTGATACCAACTCACAGAGACTGGCTCTCGATATCCTTGAAAAAACCGGGGTGGCGGTCACTCCTGGTATTGACTTTGGACAAGGAGCAGAGGGTTTTTTACGTTTTTCCTATACTCGCCCGTTCGAAGAAATTGTTACCGCGCTGGAACGGATTGAAAGTTATTTGCGGCAGCGGGGATAGTAGCGAATAGCGCTAGTTTAAGGAAATTTCCAGCAAAAACGGGACTGTCCCCGCATGGGGGCTGTCCCAGGCTTTTGCGGTGCGAACCACCGCAGTTCTTTGTGGCTCGTAAACTCCGGGACAGCCCCAAGTTTGCTGTAATACTGGTTAAACTAGCTAATTTATTTGATAATTGTTTTGGAGGAAGTGTATGGGGACGTATGGACTCAGTTTTATCTCTGACAAAGATCTGTTCAGGCATGTAGAGGAAACTGTTGCCAAGTATCGTTTTTGTATCAATCTGAATGAATTTAATAAAAATCTTGTTGATCCGATAAAGCTAACCTTTGACTCCAAAATCTACGGGAAAAGTATCGAGGAGATTGTCGAAACTGAATCGATTCGACAGATTGACAAGTCGAATACAAACCACATTGGTTATTTTCATCAAAACATTTTTCGTTATTTCGGGGGTGGCTGGGAAGTTCCAGAGAAAGGATACGATATAGTCAATGTTGAGCGTAAAATATTTGTGGAGATGAAAAATAAACACAACACAATGAATTCATCTTCAGCTCAAAAAAACTATATGAAGATGCAGGATAAAATTCTCAGAGATGATGCAGCGGTTTGTTACCTTGTTGAGGTTATAGCAAAAAAAAGCCAGAATGTTGCATGGCAAATCAGTCTGAATGGTGAAACCCTTTCGCATAAACATATCCGCCGTATTTCCATTGATAAATTTTACGAACTTGTAACGGGAATTTCTACGGCATTCCGAGATCTTTGCCAGGTAATCCCGAAGGTTGTTGATGATGTTATTGCTGTGAATGGTATGGGGAAAATTGAAAATAGTGTTTTTATCGAATTACAAGGCATCTCTCCCAATCTTTTAAAAAGCCTCTATCTCCTCTCTTTTGAAAAATATGAAGGTTTCTCTGCGTTGGAAATTAAATGAGTCGATATTTTACTATTACCGAAGTTGCAAATACTCTTGGTGTCTCAAAGGCGCTAGTTGAGGGGTGGAGAAAAAGTGGCAAGCTGATCCCTGAAGAGATTGGTGGTGTGGAGAGGTACAGTGAAAAACAGTTACTTCCATTTGATGCCTACCGCCAACTGGCAGAAACACAATGGGATAAAGAGCAGAATATTCGACCGTTGCGACTATTTCGTTCAATTGAACTTTTCGCCGGAGCCGGTGGCTTGGCTCTTGGTTTGGAAAATGCGGGTTTTGAAGTTGCTCTTCTTAATGAGCTTGACACATATGCTGGAGCGACACTCAAGAAAAATCGTCCCGATTGGAATGTTGCTATTGGCGATATTGCAGAGATAGATTTTACTCGTTATCGGGATAAAATTGATCTCCTATCCGGGGGGTTTCCTTGTCAGGCATTTTCATATGCGGGCAATAAGCTTGGATTTGGTGATATCAGGGGAACGCTTTTTTTTGAGTTGGCGCGAGCAGTTGCAGAAATTCAGCCCAGAGTTTTTCTCGGTGAAAATGTTCGAGGATTACTGAATCACGATAACGGAAGGACGATTGAAACAATTAAACATAAAATTGAAGAAATTGGTTACACTCTAGTTGCTCCACGGGTGCTCAAGGCCATCTACTACAAAGTACCACAAAAACGGGAACGACTTTTTCTGGTCGGGATCAGAAATGACCTTGTTGAAGATATCAACTTTCATTGGCCATCGCCATATAAACGTGTTGTTACCCTGAAAGATGCACTGAAAAAGGGTGAGCTTTTTGCGACAGATGTTCCCGCGTCTGCAGGTCAGGTGTATCCTGCTCGAAAAAAAGAAATTCTTTCCCTTGTTCCACCGGGTGGTTACTGGCGTGACTTGCCCGATGATGTACAAAGGGAATATATGCTGAAAAGCTACTTTCTTGGGGGTGGAAAAACCGGAATGGCAAGACGGCTCTCCTGGGACGAACCGAGCTTGACGCTTACGTGTGCCCCGGCTCAGAAGCAGACAGAACGGTGTCATCCCGAAGAGACACGGCCACTTACTGTGCGAGAATATGCGCGGATTCAAACATTTCCTGATGACTGGGAATTTACTGGCTCGGTCAGTAGTCAGTATAAGCAGATTGGCAATGCTGTTCCAGTCAACTTGGCAACTGCTGTGGGGAGAAGCCTGATTGCTCTGCTGAATGAGATTGAGCGAAAGGTTCCTTCTGAAAAAACAGAGGAAATTCCAGAGTTGAACATGAATTCTGAACCGGCTGCTTTCGTTTGGGAAAAAGGAAGAAAATATCAATTAGCCCGAGCAACTGAATAATAGAAAGGCTTTGTTAGCCTATAGGATATTTAAGGAGTTTTTATGCTTATTGTCATGCACCATCATGCCACCAAAGAACAGGTTGACGATATTATTGCTGCAGTTGAGGCGATGGGGCTGACGGCTGAGCCTATTCCCGGAAGTTTAAGAACTGCTATTGGCGTCCTTGGCAATCAGGGCTATGTCGATGATTCAACGATTCGTACCCTGCCAGGTGTGCGTGAAACCATCCATGTCAGCAAGCCTTACAAAATGGCATCACGTGATTTTCATCCGGTTCCTTCGGTGATTGATGTTTCAGGGGTCAAGTTTGGTGATGGTCAAAAGCCAGTGATTATTGCCGGACCTTGCTCTATTGAAGCTGAAGAGCAGATGATGTCTGCCGCTGAGCAAGTCAAAGCTGGTGGTGGTCAAATGTTGCGTGGTGGAGCTTTTAAACCACGAACGGGACCCCATTCTTTCCAGGGGCTTGGTATCGAAGGTTTGAAGTATCTGCAACAGGCGGGCAAAGAACATAATTTGCCAACGGTGACCGAAGTGATGCGGATAGAGCAGTTGGATACCGTCTGTCAATATGCAGATATGTTACAGATCGGAGCCCGCAACATGCAAAACTTTGATCTACTCAAAGAGGTTGGCAAAACCAGGCATCCAGTTTTACTCAAACGCGGTATGAGTGCAACGATTGAAGAATTTCTGGCCGCAGCAGAGTACATTCTGGCCGAGGGGAATCACGCTATTGTCCTCTGCGAGCGGGGAATTCGTACCTTTGAAAATGCAACTCGAAATACGTTGGATCTGTCTGTTGTACCGTTGATTCGGGAGATGAGTCACCTGCCAATCATTGTTGACCCCAGCCATGCGACCGGCAAGCGGATGCTGGTGCCAGTGATGACTAAAGCGGCTCTGGTCGCCGGAGCTCACGGAGTTATGATGGAGGTTCATCCTAATCCGGCTCTGGCTCTTTGTGATGGTGCACAGAGTTTATCTGGAGAGTCTTTTGCTGAGTTGATGAAGGAAATAAATCATTTGCTGGAATTTCTTGGATATCAAGAATGAGTCGATGTTGAGTGTCTCTCCTGACAATAGTGGTCGTAGCTTGAATCCCTTTACTATTGACGGTAGTGAGGGGATTTTTTGTAAAGAAAACCCATCGAACGAGAGAATATTTTGTCTGAACTGATTGCTGACATAGCGGTAAGTATTCCGCTCAAACAGTTGTTTTCTTATCGGGTTCCTGAGATCTTGATTGATTCTATTCAAGTTGGAATACGGGTCAAGATACCATTTGGACGTCGGGTAACAATTGGTTTTGTCCTCAGCCTTCGACAGGGTCAGGCTGGGGATCTGAAAGATATAAAAGAAATTCTTGATGAAGAACCGATATTAACTCCTGAATTGATCAAGTTGTTGCGCTGGGCAGCAGATTATTACTGTCATCCGATTGGACAGGTGATCCGTACTTCACTGCCTGCAGGCCTTGGCAGTGAAAAATCAAATCCAAAAATTCTGACGGAAGCATTTTACAAGCCACTAAAGCAGAATATTTGCCTGCGTGGGAAAAAGCAGCAGGAGCTGTTACAATTTATCGTTCAACAGGGCTCTGTTGGTCTTACCCAGATCCGAGAACAATTCCCCTCCCCTTATCCAGTGCTACAGCGTTTGGTTGAGATTGGTGCTCTGGAGGTGAGTAAGCAGGAATGTTTGCGGGATCCTTTTGCGACTGAGAAATTATTAAATGATAAATGCCTGACCCTTAATAGAGCGCAAGTTAAAGCTGTTGAAGAAATTACACCATCAATTCAACACCATGTTTTTGCCGGGTTCTTACTTCATGGGGTGACAGGTAGTGGTAAGACAGAAGTATATTTACACGCAGTTGATCAATGCTTGAGGGCTGATCGGCAGGCATTAATTCTGGTTCCAGAGATCTCACTGACTCCTCAATTGGTTGCCAGATTCAGAACCAGGTTTGAAACGACCGGGGTCGGGATTGCTGTTTTGCATAGTGGATTGTCTGCCGGTGAGCGCTATGATGCCTGGCGGGAAATTGTTCGTAATAACATCCAGATTGTTATAGGTGCCCGTTCTGCCATCTTTGCGCCATTGCATAATCTTGGGTTGATTGTGATAGATGAAGAACATGATTCAAGTTACAAGCAGGGTGAAGGGTTTCGTTATAACGCTCGTGACTTGGCTTTGGTTAGAGGCCAACAACAGAATTGTCCGGTACTCCTTGGTAGCGCAACACCTTCCTTTGCCAGTTATTATCGCAGTGAGCAAGGAGCGTTGACCAGATTAATGCTGGACAAACGTGTCCATGGCGGAGATTTACCGAAGGTTGAGTTGGTTGATTTAAAGGATCAAGTAGTTGAAGGGACATTGTCCAATAGTTTGATTGAGGCAATTCAGCAGGCACTGGAAAGACGTGAACAGATTCTCCTGTTGCTGAATCGTCGCGGCTTTGCCCCTTTTTTATTGTGTACCGATTGCGGTGAGTCTTTTCACTGTCCGAATTGTGAAATTACCTTGACCTATCATCAGCGTAGCCGTGAATTGCGTTGCCATTATTGCGATTATGTTGATGCTGTTCCAGAGCACTGCCATAAGTGTCAGGGTTTGAACATTGAGCCTCAGGGGGCAGGAACTGAAAGGCTTGAACAAGAGTTAGAAGAACTGTTTCCTTCTGCTATGATTGCGCGGATGGATCGAGATACTACCAGTTGTAAAGGGGCACATCAAAAAATAATGACTGAAATGCTGGCTCACAAAATTGATATTCTTGTTGGTACCCAGATGATAGCAAAAGGGCATGATTTTCCCGGTGTCGCTCTCGTCTGCGTGTTAGGTGCCGATAGTATTCTTAATTTTCCCGATTTCCGTTCTGGCGAGCGCAGTTTTTCTTTATTGACCCAGGTTGCAGGTAGGGCAGGGCGTGCCAGTGGTGGGGGGCGGGTTTTTATTCAGTCCTACAACCCTGATCACTATGCACTGACGTGTGCTGCAAAGCAGGATTATCGGGATTTTTATCAGCAAGAACTTCCTTTCAGGCAAGAGCTCGGTTACCCTCCTTACGGTCATCTGGTGAATCTGGTTTTTTCTGGAAATAATAACCCCCAGGTTCAAACTGCCGCCAGTCAGTTTGGTCATTTTTTGTCTGGTATCGCTCAAGCGGTTGAAGTTCTCGGTCCCAGCCCTTGTCCCCTGGCGCGGCTGCGTGGTAAAAGTCGTTACCAGATTTTACTGAAATCAGCTACTCGTCCTCAGCTTAGACGACTCTTGGATCAGCTCGATAACGGGATGAAACAATTGCCAAGACAAGTTAATCTGAATATCGATGTTGATCCGATCGATATGCTGTAACTTTTGGAACTGACACTATGAAACAATATTTTCTCATTTCTTGTCTGAGTATAATTCTCGCAGGTTGTGTTAGTAAGCCTCCAAATGTTGTTAAACCCCCTATTAGGCTTCCCCCCCCGATTGTTAAGGTTGAACCTTTGCTTCCCGTTGGGTGGAACCAGATTGATGGCTGGGTTTTGGATCGCCCTACAGCGGCATTCAAAGCATTTCAGAAAAGCTGTCGGGTTATTGGGAAGCGAAAACAGTGGCAGCAAGTCTGTTCTGAGGCGGGAGCACTCACTCCCGTTGACGACCTGACAACTCGTGAATATTTTGAGCGTTATTTCCAACCTTATCAAGTGCGTAACGAAGATGGAAGTAGCGAGGGGTTGATTACTGGTTATTATGGCCCCGAATTACTTGGCAGCCGGGTACAGACAAATGAGTATAAATATCCGCTCTACAGCCAACCGGACAATATGTTGATTATTGATCTGGACGATCTTTATCCTGAACTGGGCAAATATCGTCTGCGTGGACGTATTATCGGAAATCGGGTCGTGCCATTCTATGATCGCGCTGAAATTGACAACGGAGGTAATCCTCTTTTCGGGCAAGAACTTTTCTGGGTTAAAGATCCGGTAGATCTGTTTTTTCTCCATATTCAGGGCTCTGGCCGAATTCGTTTGCCAGACGGTGAACGGGTCATGGTTAATTATGCCAATCAGAATGGCCACCCGTATCGATCTATTGGTAAATTGTTATTAGACCGCAAAGCGATGACCCGGGATCAGATGTCGATGCAGAATATCCGTCGCTGGGTTAAGGAAAACCCAGAGGCTGGTCAGCGGCTGTTGGCGGAGAATCCGAGTTATGTATTTTTTCGTGAACTTTCTGCTGAATTTACCTCTCCTCCGGGGGCTTTAGGGGTTCCTCTGACTGCATTGCGCAGCCTCGCGGTCGATCCACATACTATTCCACTAGGAGCCCCGGTTTTCCTTTCCACCACTTTCCCCGGTAGTAACGATCCCTTACAGCAACTGATGGTGGCGCAGGATACTGGAGGTGCGATTAAAGGGCAGGTGCGGGCTGATTTTTTCTGGGGGATGGGAAATGATGCTGGAAAAATTGCTGGAAGAATGAAGCAAGATGGGCGTCTCTGGGTGTTGCTGCCGAAAGATATTCAGGAAGAGGCTCTACAAAGTCGGGTCGAAGTTTTTGAATCTGAGAACGGAGAGATTAATTGACATCTCTGCCCAAACACGTTTTGGTTGTCAGTTGCCTGATCCGTAATTCACGCAACCAGATTCTTCTGGTGAAACATCATATTCGTGGCTGGGAATTACCGCAGGGAAAAGTTGAAGAGGGAGAAGGGCTTATTTTTGCTCTCTGCCGTGAGGTGCTGGAAGAGGCCGGGGTCACGATCAGCCATGCAAAACTGGCAGTTGTCTGGTCTAAAGTTACCCCTCCCGCAACGATTATTTTTTGTTTCACTGCCCGTTACGCTTCTGGGGAGCTAACGCCGAGTGAGGAAACCCCCGAGGTGAGATGGTGTGGAGAGGAAGATGTCGAACAGTGGGTTTCTCATCCGGTCAATCGTGAACGTATTGAGGCCTTGTTGAAACAGCATAACACTTTACAGTTCCGCAGTTATGCCACCGGACAACCTGAACCAACTCGAAGGCAAAAACTTTGATTACATTGTTGGTGCACGGATTAAAAACTTACCGCTTAAACTTAAAGAAAAAATACTCGACAGCAGCCAATATCACACTCTTAATGACTCAATCAAAGTTGCCAGGTTTAAACATAAAAACAGGATCTTGGTCGTCACCTACAGTGAACAACGGGCCAAGAAAGATCGCTTTGAGCGCGAAAAAGGGATTGCTAAACTGAAAATCA
>JAKIUD010000015.1 GCA_021647765.1 Desulfuromusa sp.
ACATCCCAGAAACCCTCATCATTGAGATGACTGACATCGATAAACATTCCAAGTGCCTCGGCTTGTTCAATTAATTCGATCCCGAACGGTGTTAGTCCTCCTTTTCGACCTTCACGGGTCGCAGAGAAGAAAGCACCATCAGCGACATAGTTACGCCGACTCCATACCAGCCCCAACCCTCGTACCCCGAGTTCATAAAAAATACGCAGTAGCCGTAGATCATTCTGTAGTGGCTCAGCCCCTTCCAGTGAAAGGAAAATAGCTATTTCTCCCACAGCTTGAGCGGCAGACGCTTCTGCTGTCGAACGGCAAATCCTGAACTTTCCCGGTGTTTCATCAATCTCTTCATGGAGATAGCTGATTTGATCCAGGGCTCTTCTCAATCCCATTTCCGGAAGAAAAAAATCATCAATAAAAATTGCTGAAACAATGAGGTTAATGCCACCCTGTTGAAACACTGGGAGGTGGGTTGTCTCGATAACCTTTTCCTGTCCCCTGTCACGGCGATTGGCAATGTCGTAAGTCAGATCAAAGTGGGCATCGACAGTAAATGCTCGACGATGAATATCTGCTACATGTTCAAGATATTTCTTTTCCAAAATATTTTCCTCGTAAGCCAGATTAATGAAGTATTCCTAGCAAAAACGGGACTGTCCCCGCATGGGGGCTGTCCCAGGCTTTTGCGGTGCAAACCACTGCGGTTTTTTTGTGAATCGTAAATTTCGGGTTTTTGCGGTGCGAATCACAGTGGTTCTTCGTGGATCGTAAACTCTTGGGACAGCCCCCGATAGTGCTGGGGATAGTCCCGAGTTTACTGCAAAGCTGCTTAAACTGGCACCATTCGAGAGACTTTTTAAACTTAGTGCCATAATTTACGGGTTTGGAGCTAGCCAATTGATTCTATACCGAGACCAGGAGCATCCGAAAAGCAGACTTTTGAGCCCTGATAAGAAATCCCCCCGACCGCCGGGTTAAAACTGCAAAAAAGTGGCGCATCAAGATCGTAACGTTTGATAACTGTCCGGCTTGCTGCCAGATGGGCAGCCGCTGCCACACTGATATGGGATTCCATCATTGAACCAATCATACAGGGAATACCAGCCGTTTCTGCAATTGCCACTATTTTCAAGGCATTGTAAATACCACCGCACTTCATCAGCTTGATATTAAGGCCATCCACCGCATTCATACTGACGAGAGTCAAAGCGTCATGGGGAGAAAAAATACTTTCGTCGGCATAGACAGGCATGCTGACATTTTCGCGGACATAGCGTAAACCTTCAAAATCATGTGCAGGAACGGGTTGTTCCATAAGTTCAATATCGACTCCCTTACACTCCAATTCCTCCCCTACCTGCACAGCCTCTTTGGCGTTCCACCCTTGATTAGCATCGATTCTGATAAGTGCTTCACTACCGATGGCTTCTCTTATCGTCTGAAGACGTTTGATATCGAGTCCAGGATCCCCACCAACTTTGATTTTGAGTATATTAAATCCACCATTCAGCTTTTCTTTGCTTTCACTGATCATCTTTTCCTGAGTATCAAGGCTCACGGTTATATCTGTTTCCAGCGGATTAATCATGCCCCCAAGAAGTTGAAACAGAGGGACATTCAGTTTTTTTGCTAGTAAATCGTAAATCGCCATATCAACAGCTGCCTTTGCCGACGAATTACCGATAATACAGTTGTTAAGCCGCTGGAAAATATTTTCGGATTCGGTGAGATTCATCCCGACAAGATTATCTCTGATATGCTCAATGGCACCGCAAATGGAGGCAGTCGTCTCACCGGTGATAACCGCTGTTGGAGCTGCACCACCAAATCCGACCAGATCAGTATCGGTCGTAATGGTAATAACAATATTTTCTATTTGATCAACCGATCGCAGCGCTGTTTTAAAAGTTGTAGTCAGAGGGATATTGATAATCTGAATTTTTATATCGGTAATTTTCATCTCACTGCCTCAACTGTAGTGCGGTTGACAGAAACAAAAGTGTTTAACAGGTCTTGACTGAAATCCCTGTCGGTCTCATTGAAACTGTTCAATCGTACCCACCCTCTGGCATGAATGAAACCCTCATGACCGAGAGAAATGGCCACATGGGTCACATTCTTCGGCTCCGTTCCAAAAAACAGCAGATCGGCAGGTTGTGCAGTACGATAGTCGCTGGAAAGCAGATTGTTCTGCTGTTGCTGCCAGGCATCGCGGGGCAACAAGCAGCCGTTCAGGCGAAAGACCGTTTGCACAAATCCTGAACAGTCAAAGCCCTTTGGTGTACAACCTCCCCAACTGTATTGATAACCGAGAAACTCCCGCGCCAAGCTGACAATATTTGCTGGCGAATAATTGGAGAACGCGCCAAAATGTCTCTTCTCAGCCCAACCAATGGAACCATCGGGCAGCAAAATCTGATACCAATTATTGTCCACGTCGTCAATTGTCTTAAGAGTCGAGCCAATGACGGCATCTCTGATTCTACTAGATGACGTTGATGGATCGGCATAAATGGGGATAAAATGACGCCTGACAACAACTTCATTTCCCGGCAATGGCTCTTCCGTAATAACCTGCCCGGTTGACACCCAGCTTTCGTAGCCATCGACCTGGCGAACCTTGGTAAAAGAAGTTCCCTGCTCCAGTATTGCAACTTTTTCACCAAGAATCCCTTGAGTTATAACTTCACTGGAATAAGAAGGATCTCGATATTGATTGCTGACACTGACATTGATTGTGCCATGTAAGGTCATATCTTTCTCCGTCGGGGGACACTAGAAATCCTGAAACAGATCAATCGCCGCTCGATCATACCCCTTGCTGGCAGTAAACAACTGCTTGGTATAATTTTGAGACAGGTCACCACTTTGAAGCTGCTCAGCGCTGATCATTTCAACCACGGATCCCTGACTCATGACCGCACAATTCTCGCACATATAAGAAATGACCGCCAAGTCATGGCTGACCATGACATAAGTCAGGTTCCGCTCTTTGCGGATATCCTGCAGCAGATTTAAAACCTCGGCTTGAATAGACACATCAAGTGCTGAAGTTGGCTCATCCAACAAGATGATTTCCGGCTCAAGAATCAGCGCCCGAGCAACGGCAACCCGTTGTCGCTGACCACCTGAGAGCTGGTGTGGGTAGCGAAAGCGAAACTGCGATCCAAGGTCTACTTCACTCAGAACCTTTTCGACTCGATGATTTATATCGGTGAACTTGTGGATGGCAAGTGGTTCTTTGAGGGTTCTGTCGATAGTATGGCGCGGATGCAGTGATCCGTAGGGATCTTGAAATACCAGCTGAACTTTGCGGTAAAAAGCCAGATCACGTTTTTGTGAAACCACCTCACCATCAACTTCAATCGTCCCCTGCCAGTGATTCAGCAGTCCGGAAATACAATTAAGAACCGTCGATTTTCCGGATCCCGATTCTCCAACAAGACCAAAGCTCTCGCCCTTTTTAATTTCAAAAGAGACATCTTTAAGGGCATGATTTTTTTCACTACCGTGGCCAAAGTAGATATTAAGATTTGAGATATTCAGCATGTCAAATAATTATCCCGTCACTGTCGTTGCTGTGCCAAAAATCAGCATCAAGCCAGGCATCATCCCGCACCAGGGTCGAAAGACGCTCATTTCTCCCTTCGATTCGGGGCAAACAATTTAACAGCCCGCGGGTATAAGGATGGGTAGAGTTATGCAGATCTGCAGCATTAATGACTTCCATGATCCTGCCACCATACATGATGATGACACGGTCACAAAAAGATGCAACCAGCTCCAGATCGTGGGAGATAAAAATCAGACCCATCCCCCTCTGGGTGACTAAATCATCAAGAATTGCCAGCACCTGCAGCTGCACCGTGACATCTAAAGCCGAGGTTGGTTCATCTGCAATCAGTAGACTCGGCTCAGGGATAAGCATCATCGCAATCATGATTCTCTGTCCCATCCCCCCTGAAACTTCATGGGGGTAAAGTTTATAGACCTGCTCAGGATTTCTGATTCTAACGGCAGTTAACATCTTCAGAGTCTGTTCCCGTGCAACCGACTTTGAAACCTTGCTGTGGACAATATAGGCTTCACTGATTTGTTGACCAACCGTTCGTACCGGATTGAGGGAATATTTCGGATCCTGCATCACCATGGAGATTTCCTTCCCCCTGATGCAGCGCAGCTCTTTTTCACTAAACGAGAGGAGATCCTGTCCCTTGAAAGAAATTTCTTCTGCCGAAACTTTTGCATAAGGTGGCAGCAGGCGCAAAATGGCACGCCCCGTCACCGATTTTCCCGATCCCGACTCGCCAACAAGACCGATTTTCTCTTTCCCCAGGGAAAAGCTGATATCTTTAACAGCATGAACATCTCCCTTTGGCGAAGGAAAAATAATATTGAGGTTTGTAACCTGGAGAAGTTGATCTTGCTGTATCATATTGAAGTATCCATCAATCATCACTCTTGGGATCAAGAACTTCGCGTAAACCATCTCCAAGAAGGTTAAATGCAAGACTGACAACAAAAATAGCCATTCCCGGCATGGTGATCAGCCACCAATGGTCAAGAATATATGCACGTCCGCTTGATGTCATAGCACCCCACTCCGGTGATGGTGGCTGTGCTCCAAGACCAAGAAATCCAAGCCCAGCGGCAGTGATAATAATACCAGCCATATCCAGGGTCACCCGAACGATTAGGGAAGAGAGACAGAGTGGCATGACATGTCTACTGATAATCCGGATTGCCCCGGCTCCCTGAAGTTTGATAGCACGAATAAAATCAGAATTTCGAATCGTAATTGTTTCACCCCGGGCAATTCTGGCATAGGGTGGCCAAGAGGTAATTGCAATGGCAATAATAGCGTTTTCTATTCCTGGACCCAATGCAGCAACAAATGCCAAGGCAAGAATCAATTTTGGAAAGGCGAGAAAAATATCGGTTATTCGCATCAGTACGGTATCGACAAAACCACCGAAATAACCGGAAACTGTTCCAACAATGATCCCGACCGGGGCGGCAATAATTGCAACCAAGCCGATGATATACAATGTCAGACGTGAACCCCAGACCACCCGGCTAAAAATATCTCGGCCGACCTCATCGGTACCAAAAATATGTTCCGCAGAAAACGGCTGTAGACGCTGGCTCAAATTGGTAAGGATTGGGTCAAAGGGGGCTATATAGGGGGCGAACAGAGCAATAAAAACCAGTGCTATGATAATAAGCAAACCCAGCACTGCCAATCTGTTTTTCAGAAATTCGAGCAACCCAAGATAAGCACGACCTGCCGCGGCCTGAAATGCTGACGCCGGAGTATCGGTCAACAGCCACTCTTTTGCATGGTTATAAATTGTTTGCTGATCTGCCATGAGTTTATTCACACCATATCGAGCCTCTTACAAAAGTCGTCATCCTCGTGAATACGGGGAGCCAGTTTTTGACGAACTCGGGAGACCTCTGGATTCCCACCTGCGCGGGAATGACGGCCACTGGACGTTAAAGAGTTTTGCAAGAGCCTCTATCATTAATAATTAACGTGCCCTGGGATCGAAAACCTTGTAAAGAATATCTGAAAAAATATTGATCCCAAGAAAAATACTGCCAACGACAATTGTGCTTCCCAACACTGCATTCATATCAGCATTGAGTAATGAATTCGTTAGATAGAGACCAAGCCCCGGCCAGGCAAAAATTGTTTCAGTGAGAACCGATCCCTCAAGAAGCGCCCCGAAACTGAGGGCAACGACCGTAATGAGGGGGATAGCACAATTACCAAAAGCATGCCCCCAGATAACCTTCCACTCAGCAACCCCTTTGACGCGAGCAGTCAAGATATATTCCTGACGTAATTGTTCAATCATAAAAGAACGTGTCATCCTGGAGATATAGGCCATACTGAAATAACCCAGCAGAGTCGCAGGCATGATGAGGTGATAGAGGGCGTTCCAAAATATTTCCCACTCCCCGGCCAGAATAGAATCAATCAGCATAAAGCCAGTCACTGGTGTGACAATACCATCATAGAACACATCAACCCGCCCCGGCCCTGGAAGAAGGTCAAGTTTGGCATAAAATATCATCAGAGCTAAAAGAGCCAGCCAGAAAATCGGCAGTGAATACCCCAGTAAGCCTACCACTCGGGAGACGTGATCCAAAAAACCTCCCCGCTTAACCGCAGAGATGACTCCCAAAGGGATACCGACAAAAATACCAAATAGCGTTGCGAGAAATGCCAGTTCCATTGTTGCCGGAAAGACCCGGAGGATATCCTCGAAAACTGGTTTTGCCGTTAACACTGATGTTCCAAAATCACCCCGCAAAACACTACTGAGATAAATCAAAAATTGTTGCCACAGGGGAAGATTTAATCCCATTGCAATTCTGGCGCGTTCATAAACTTCATGGGATGCTTTATCGCCGACAACAGCAAGGACGGGGTCAATAGGAACGACCCGCCCGATCAGAAAAGTGATCAGCAAAAGTCCTAAAAAAGTAATTGCGACCATAAGGAGAAATTTTAAGATTTTGAGCGCGGTTTTTTTAAGACGCTTCTGTGTAAGGAATTGTGTCATTGCGGATAAGCCTGACTGGATATCGTCCGTTTATCTTATTAAACGGGATTTTATATTCCAGCGGCTACCGATAAATGGGTAGCCGCTGGATTGGACAGGGGGATACTTATTTGGTTACATTCCAATAGAAGTTGCTATCAAAACTTGGTCCGAGGATAAAACCCTTAACATTGGCTCGTTCAGCTAAAATTTCAATATCCTGGAACATGATAACAAAAGGAGAAACCTGCTGGTGCTCCCGCTGTAAATCAAGATACATTTTGGCACGCTTAGCCGTATCCCGCTCAAGAACAGCCGCATCAGCTTTTTTGGTCATCTCAGGAATATCCCAAGCATTTCTCCAGGCTAATGGCTTTGATTTAGCATCATCGGAATTGTCTGGATTCCGTGCAAAAGTATCGGCATTGGTGTGTGGATCCATATAGTCCGGTCCCCAGCGGCCGATATAGATATCGTGATTACGGGCACGATATTTAGTCAATGTCTGCTTTCCTTCACCCGGAATGATTTCCAGCTTGATCCCGGCAAGAGCAAACGTCCCCTGAATCGCAATGGCCATTGATGTGGTTGGCTCATTATTGCGGGTATCCATGGTGACAGTGAAACCATTTTCTAAACCAGCCTCTTTTAACAGAGCTTTCGCTTTGGCGACATTGAGAGAAAATGGTGTTTCCTCCAGAGCACCAAGAAAACCTTTAGGCAAGAAAGCCTGATGGATGGTTGCTTTGCCGTTCAGGATGGTTGCCTCCATACCCTTGTAGTCAATCAGATACTTCAGCGCTTGGCGCACTTGTGGAATTTTCAGATATTTGTTTTTCTGGTTGAGTCCTAGATACCAGACAGCACCTTTAGCTTTTTTACGGATAACAATATTTTTGTTTCCAGCCAAGCCCTTAATATCATCGGGTCCCAGGTTTCTAGCGATATCAACATCCCCTTTTTCGAGAAGTAGACGCTGAGTTGAAGATTCAGAAATATGGCGAGTAAAAACCCGCTTGAGCTTTGCTTTGTTTCCCCAGTAATTATCATTACGATCCAGAATCAGAGATTCTGAGGCTTTCCATGCTTTGAGCTTAAACGGTCCGGAACCAGCGTAAGCCGTTTTTAACCAACCGTAGCCCAAATCGCCATCTTTCTCGTGAGCCAGCACATCTTTTTTATCCACAATTGAACCAGCAGTTGAGGTCATACAATAGAGAAAAAAGGTTGGCGCGTAAGCCTTGTTCACCACCACCTTAACCGTATAATCGTCAACCTTGGAAATCTTTTCAGCAACGTTTTCGGGGGTAAAGCCGAATTGCGAAAGGATAAATGCTGGGGATTTATCAAGTTTAATAACCCGCTGCAGCGAAAACACCACATCATCAGCAGTGAGTTGATTTCCTGATGCGAATTTGATCCCCTTTCTGATCTTAAACACATAGGTCTTGCCATCGGGAGAAATAGTCCAACTTTCAGCGACAACACCATAAATATTACTGACGTTATCAACATCATAGCCAATCAGTCGGTCATAGGTATTACCAGCATACTCAGCACCGGAGAACTCAAAAATTTCGGCAGGATCAAGAGTAATAATGTCGTCGATACTGTTGGCAATAACCAAAGTATCTGCCGGAGTTTTAGCTATGGCTGTTTGAAATGAAAAAAGGAACAAAACAATCGCGAGAAAACAGAGTTTTTTCATATTTTACCTCCTTTGTTTGATGATCACTTAACCGTGAGCACCCAATGAATTTACAAGAGCCTCAAGAGTATACTGAATATTCAGCTAATAGCGAATTTTTAATGGGTCAAAATCTTACTGATAAAATCAGCGGCTCGTTCTGTTTGCGGGTTGTCAAAAAAGTCTGCCGGTTTCCCAATTTCAATAATCTTTCCCTCATCCATAAACAGAACTCGATCCGCAACTTTTTTGGCAAAACCCATTTCGTGAGTCACAACGCACATGGTTATCCCTTCAGTTGCGAGATCGACCATAACATCCAGAACTTCACCTATCATTTCCGGGTCAAGCGCCGAAGTTGGTTCATCAAACAGCATAATTTCCGGAGACATTGCCAAGCCACGGGCAATTGCAACTCGCTGCTGCTGCCCACCGGAAAGCTGTATCGGGTGAGCATCTGCCTTTTCTGCCAGACCGACACGTTCAAGCTTTTCCCGAGCAATTTTTTCCGCCTCAGCTTTAGTAATTTTTTTGACGTTAACCGGTGCTAGCATAATATTTTGTAAAACCGTCATATGGGGATAGAGATGGAATTGCTGAAAAATAAATCCGATTTCTTCTCTAAGCTTTGTCAGGTTCGTCGATGATTTATGAACCGACATCCCATTGACAATAATTTCGCCCTTCTGAATTGGCTCCAGTCTGTTGACACACCTGATCAAAGTCGATTTTCCAGAGCCACTCGGACCACAGATAACCAGAACCTCACCTTTTTGTACCATTAAATTTACATCGTTAAGGACGTGGAGCTTACCAAACCACTTATTTACACCTTTAAATTCAATCATTTGCTCGTGAACCCTTCTGGATATTTTACAATAATTGATACGCTTTTGGAATTACACAGTCATTTTCTTTTCAAGATAGTTGGAAAGAAGAATCAGAGGGTAAGAAATCATAAAATAGAGAATTCCAACCAGTGCAAAAACCATCAAGCCTTCCGGGATTCGAATGACTGTAACCCATCCAACCCGGGTTAATTCCGTGACCCCAATAACCGAGACAACTGACGTATCTTTAATCAACAGAACATATTGACCAACCAATGGCGGGACAATGACTTTCAGTGATTGGGGAACAATAACCAGGCGTAACTGTTGTAACTTGCTCAGACCCGATGACGCTGCTGCTTCCCACTGTCCTTTAGAGATCGAACTGATTCCACTGGCAACAATCTCACAAACAAATGCTGAACCCATGATTGCCATAGCAACTATGGCTGCAGGAAAAGCATCAAGCTGTAATCCCCATTCGGGAAATATAAAAAAGACGATAAAAATCTGGACGACGAATGGGGTTCCACGAGCAAACGCAACATAAAAACCGATAATACGCTTCAAAAAAATATTATGACTTGCTCTCATCATCCCGAGAATGAAACCGAGAATTGTACAAATAATCAGACTGAGGAACGCAATCTTGACTGTCATCCACAGCCCGGTCAGAAAAAAAGGAAAAATTTCAACCAACCGCCCAAAATAGAAAGACATCATAGTTAATAAGCCTCTCTAAAGATCAGTTTTTTCTGCGACCAGTCGGCGAGGGGCTTCAAACAGAAATAAATCACCATATAAAAGAATGCGACTGTTAAGAAAGCTTCTGACGGCATAAATCGTTCGGAGGTCATGGTTTGACCACTGCGGGTCAATTCCATCACTGAGATAAGTGAAAGAAGTGCCGTATCTTTAACCAGAACAATGGCTTGGCCGAGTAACGGTGGAATCGTCACTCCCAGTGCTTGTGGCAGGATAATAAAACGCATTCGCTGGATATAATTTAATCCCGAAGCATGTCCTGCTTCTATTTGTCCTGCATCGACAGAGTTAATCCCGGCACGAATAATTTCGGCAATATACGCACCAGAATTGAGCATCAGGGCAAAGATACCGGTCTGAATTTCAGGAACCGTGATTCCAAGTGTCGGCAAGCCAAAATAGAAAAAGTAGATTTGTACCAACAGAGGGGTTGATCGAATAATTTCGATATAGGCGATTGCAGGATATTTAAGAACTTTAATACCCGATATCCGGCAGGCACAGGCAATAATTCCAACAATCAAGGCAAGAGCAAGGGAAACGATAGCAATAATAAAAGTATATTTTAATCCGGTTAAAAATAACGGTAGATATTCGAAAATGATCCTGAAATTAAAATTAGCGAGCATGTTGATTCCCGTGATCTGTCAGGCATATTCAGTATCAAAGTCTGAATATGCCCGACACAATTATCATTTCAATTTTAAGCTATGCTTCATGAATTAATGATCTTTTTTCCATTCAATCCCTTCCATCCAGTAAGTGATATTCTTGTCATATTCACCATTGGCTCTAATGGTTTTAAAGTAGAGGTTCAGCCACTGCCACAGATTGACTGAATCAGGTCTCACTGCAAATGCTAGCGGGTCTTTTCCCTGTCCAAGACGTTTGTCAAGAAGACGAATAGAGTTTGGTGGGAAATCAGGAAGCACAGTCAGAACAGCAAGGTCATCATTAACCCCGGCATCAACATGACCAGCAGTCAGAGCCTGAACAATCATCCGACCGCCACCTTTGTATGATTTAATTTTTGCGTTGGGTAAATATTTTTTCGCAATAACCTCGCCAGTAGAACCCAGCAGAACACCAACAGTGACCCCAGGCTTATTAACATCAGCCAGAGTCTGAAATTTTGCTTCTGTCTTGGTAAAGATACAAGGCTGAACATAAATCCATGGATCGGTAAATGTCACTTTAAGTGCCCGTTTTAATGTCGGGGTCATATCAGCGGCAAGAATATCTGCTTTACCAGAGAGAAGCGCAGGAATCAGACCATCCCAATCATAATCGAGAATTTTCAACTTGACGCCCATGGCATCCGCCATTCCTTGAGTAAAATCAACCATTGAACCGGCAGGAACACCAGTTTTATCAATGAATGCATAAGGTGGCGCACCAGACTGAACAGCAACACGAAGTTCACCTCGTTTAACAATGTCTTCCAGATTACTGGCAAAGCTGGTTGCCGTCAAAAAGACGGTAAACAGCAGAGCAAGAACGATTGACACAAGTTTAATCTGTTTCATCTCTCTCTCCTTTTTTTTGCTTGCTTCAATACAAGCAGGGTTAATAATGATGGCGTCGCAAAAAGTCCGCCCCACGGTGTTGCAGCGGTTTTTCAAGATCTCGACATACTACATATATGCCTTCGTCCTTGAAAAACTACTACGCCTTGTGGGACAAAATTTTTGCTTAGCCATCTCATCAGTTTTTGCGAGGGCATCAGATATCAAACTTGATTCCCTGAGCTAGGGGAAGGGTTCGACCATAATTAATCGTATTGGTCTGGCGACGCATGTAGGCTTTCCACGCATCAGAACCCGACTCACGACCACCTCCGGTCTCTTTTTCTCCACCGAAGGCGCCACCGATCTCGGCACCGGAGGTCCCGATGTTGACGTTGGCAATACCGCAGTCTGAACCAACAGCAGAGAGGAACTCTTCAGCTTCAAGAAGGTTCTCGGTGAAAATAGCTGATGAAAGACCTTGGACAACATCGTTATGCAGAGCAATTGCATTGCTGACATCGCCAGTGTACTTAATCAGATAAAGGATCGGTGCAAAGGTCTCTTCCTGAACAATGTCATAACTGTTTTCGGCTTCGACGATGGCGGGGACGACATAACAGCCAGATTCATACCCTTCTCCCTGAAGAACTTCACCTCCATAAACAACTGTCCCACCCTCTTTGACCACTTTTTCAAGGGCAAGGGTGAAATCGGTGACAGCATTTTTGTCAATCAAAGGGCCAACATGGTTATTCTCATCAAGAGGATCACCAACCTTGAGTCCTTTGTAGGCATTGGTAATCACATCTTTGACCTTGTCATAGATCGATTCATGGATAATCAGTCGCCGGGTTGATGTACAGCGTTGCCCGGCGGTTCCGACGGCACCGAAAACAATGGCGGGAAGCCCCATTTTGAGATCGGCATTCGGGGTGAGGATGATGGCATTATTACCGCCAAGTTCAAGGATCGACTTACCAAACCGTTTGGCAATAACTTGTGCTCCATGCCGGCCGACTTCGGTTGAACCGGTAATGGAAATCAGCGGAACCCGCTTATCATTCAATAATCTTTCACCGATAGAAGAGCCGCGACCAACGATCATACTGAAGAGACCTTCAGGGAGATTATTGTTTTTAATCACGTCAGCAAGAATATTTTGTACTGCGATGGCACAGAGGGGAACCTTGGAAGAGGGTTTCCACAGGTTGGTATCGCCACAAATTGTTGCAATCATGGCATTCCATGACCAGACCGCCACCGGAAAGTTAAAGGCACTGATTGTTCCAACGACTCCCAGGGGATGATACTGATCATACATACGGTGATTTTCCCGTTCAGAAACGGTTGTTATACCATAAAGCTGACGCGACTGACCGACGGCGAGATCACAGATATCGATCATCTCCTGAACTTCACCCTTACCTTCTTGAAGTGATTTGCCCATTTCGTAGGAGACCAAGGTTCCTAACGCATCTTTATATTTGCGCAGTTCCAAACCGATCTGCCGGACAACTTCTCCCCGTTTAGGCGCAGTCACTTGCCGCCATTGTTTAAAAGCCTCATCGGCTTTGGCAACCAGATTGTCATAATCTTCCTCGGAAGCAAGGTAAACACTGGCAATCTGTTTTCCATCAACGGGAGAAACGACCTTTAATTCCCCTTGATCGGTGGTGGTATTCCACTTTAAACCCGTTGATGCCCCGAAGTTTTTTTCTTTGATCCCCAGCTCTTTCAAGAAATCCATAGTGTTCTCCTTTACGTAGATGAATGTTAAGTGAAAAATATTTTTGTCTCACATAACAATCTACAATAAAAAATGGGTGAGATATAATAGTGTTTTACTTTACGGGGTCTAGGCGTAGACTATACTTTTTTTTAGGGATCTTCAAGGTTCATATTCTATATTGACATTCCTCTTCAATAAATCGAATCCCCAATGATTCCAGTTCATCAAGAATCGGCTCATAGATATTCTCGGCAAGGGGGAGCTGGATCCCCCTTGCGTCGATTTTTCCCATTGCGAGCAACTTGGTTGCAATCGCCAAAGGGAAACCGACCGTCGTTGCCATGGCGGTGTGCACAGAATCCACCCCTTCATAAGTCATCGATGAAACAATTTTCTTCTTGACAGCATCCTGTTCAAAAATAAATTGATGTTGCATTACCAACAGATCCCGATCATCAACAGACATCGACCACTTATTGACAAGAATTTTCTGCATAATCGTGGCAGGAGTCGCATTTTCAAGACCAATATTTTCAGCAGAAAACAGTCCCAGCCACGAAATTTTATCAATAATTTCTGAATGACGGGGAATCCCAATATAATCAGCCAAACACTCTTCAATTGATTTATCGGCTGAATACGGCAGGAAGGATTGAATGAACTGCCGGTAGGTCAATCGGTGAGAATTTTCCATGATATAGCTGTCATCAGTACATCCCAGTTGAACAAAAACATCCCATGCCGCTGAGAAACCGGGCCGCCGCATTGTTCCGCGTAAAATTGTCGGGATATCTTCCAAACCATACAGGTCACAATACTGCAGTGAATCGCGATTGGGATAGACCTCAAACTCCCCATAACCGGCCACTTCAACCGTCTCTAAAGTTGAAAATAAATGGTGATACGGTACGTAGCGATATTGCCCCGATTCCCGGTATCGTGCCACCCCCTGCCCCGCCAACACAACATTACGAGGGTTCCAGGAAAACTTATATTTCCATGGATTGTCGTCACAATCGGGCGCAACCAGCCCGCCACAGAAGGATTTGAAGCTTAAAAGTTTTCCGCCACGTTTTTTGATCCCATCAATCACCCGCATTGCCGACATGTGATCGATACCGGGGTCAACACCTAATTCATTGAGAAAAAGTAACCCTTTTGCTCGCACGGCAGCATCGATACCTCGTAGTTCAGCTGTCACATATGATGGTGACAACATATGCTTACCGTGGCGAAGACACTCTTGGGCAACCAGAGGGTGCATAGCACCGGGAAGCATAGAAACAACAATATCGGTATTTGAAATTTCACTGGCACGTGATTCAGGGTCAAAAATATCAAACTTGATAGCTCGACCCTGCTGATATGCTGAAATCTTCTCTTGTGCCTGTGAGAGAGAAATGTCACCAACGGTGACGTCCCAATCATATTCCACGCTATGTTCCAGCAGGTAATCAATCAAAACAGTCGCAGAAAGCCCGGCTCCAATAATAAATATCTTTTTCATAATGTCAGTTCCTCCACAGTAAAAAACTCCCGCAAGCACAAACAAGACTCACTTCATCCTTTAGTGATTCAAATTGGCATGCTACTTTGTAAAAACTCTCCCAAGATGATATAGCTTATTTGAACTGGTATGGAAATGTTAAAAGGGTTTTAAATGGATTTTCGCACACTCCGTTATTTTATTTCGGTTTATGAAGAATTAAGTCTCAGTAGTGCAGCAAAGCGTTGTCTGGTTGCTCAACCGTCCATTTCAACAGCGATCAAGCAGCTTGAAGATGATTTAAATCGGCAACTCTTTGTCCGCCATGCCCGTGGTGTCAGCCCCACTCAGTCGGGGAAAAAGCTCTACCCGTACGCCACCAAAATCATGTCTGATATTCAAAATATGCAGAACCTGTTTGAAGAAGAATCGCCAAGCATCCCGTTACGGATCGGACTGATGCCGTTTTTATCCGGAGTTCTGGTTGGTACAATTATCAAGGAACTGCTGGAAAAAGTTCCCGGTCTCGATCTTACTGTCGTCGACTGGAATGAAGATACCGATGCCCGAATTATCTCAGATACAATGGTTCAACAAAACGAGCGTTTCCACAAACTCTGGATCGACGAGTATGTTCTCGCCCTCCCGGTCGGTCATCCGTTAGCCCTGCAAAAGTCCGTGCCTCTGCACCAGATTGACGGCATTCCCTTTATCAGCCGAACCTTCTGTGATGCGATCGAATCGTGGAATTTTGCCATTCAGGAGCAAGGTATCCATATCAATACAAAAGCAACCTTCAGTACTGAAGAGTATGCTTTAGACCTGGTCGCTGCGGGTTTGGGAATCTCTCTTGTTCCCAGTCACTCTACCCTGCTGCGCCCTGATATTATTACCCGAAAAATCAGAGATATTAAACTGGAGCGAGTTGTTGGACTGGCGTGCCGGGTTGACCACCCCCTCCCCTTGCAGCTTCTCACTATTTTGGAGCAGTTTGAGAATCGTTTGAAAGTGATCAATGAGAATCATTAGTGGTTCAGCCAGAGGGCTTCAACTAGCCCCCCTTTCGGGAAAAGATATCCGCCCAACACCAGATCGGGTTCGCGAGGCACTTTTCAGTATTTTAACCAGCCGTTTAGGATCTTTCCATGATCTCAAAGTACTGGAACTGTTTGCCGGTAGTGGAGCGCAGTCCTTGGAAGCACTCAGCCGTGGAGCAAAAAGGGCAATACTGATTGATTCAGGCCATGCCGCAGCACAAATTATTGCCGAGAATATTAAACGCTGCCGATTTGAATTAACCGCCCGCTTCATCAAACAGGATGCAATTCAAGCACTGTCGCAACTGACCGATTCTGCCGGTTTTGATCTCATTCTCCTCGATCCTCCCTACAATCAGAATCTTCTGTCACAGGTGATCGAAAAGATTGAGCGCTTGAATCTATTGACTGAAAATGGAATAATCTGTGCCGAGTCCGCAAAAAATGAAGTTCTGGAAGATTGTGGAAAACTGAAAATTATTGATAGCAGAGTCTATGGCTCAACCAGAATTCACCTCTATCGTTTGACTTAAGGATTGATATGAATCGCCATATTGCCATCTATCCCGGCTCCTTTGACCCTTTCACCCATGGTCATATGGACATTGTCAAACGGGGATTGGAAATCTTTGATACCATCATCATTGCTGTTGCCAATAATTCCGAAAAGAACAGCCTTTTCACCGCTGCCGAGCGAGTTGATATTCTGAAACAACTGACAGCGGACAATCCACGGCTACGGGTTGAAACCTTTGATGGTTTATTGGTTAATTATGTGGTCGCAAAAAAAGCCCGGGTCATCCTGCGGGGATTAAGGGCGGTCACTGACTTTGAATTTGAGTTCCAATTGGCACAGATGAACCACACCGTCTGCCAGCAGGTCGAAACACTGTTTATGATGACATCACCAAAATTTGCCTATCTCAGTTCGTCGATTGTGAAGGAAGTTGGACGGTTGGGTGGGGACATCAGTAAGTTTGTCCCACCCTTAGTTAAGGAAGAGTTGTTAAAAAAGTTTGGGCAGTAACCGTAGAGGTAATTCATGAATTGCCCCTACAAAACCCCCATAAATCGATGAGTTTGTGGAATCACTCTCACCTTGGAATGAATCTCAGAAGTAAGTGCCTGCATTTGCAATAATCGGTTTGTTGATAGTGTTATCTGCCCGGTTTTTGTCACCGGTTGCAGAACAATCCAAATTCGTTTGGAAACTTCAGAAACCAGATCAGCCGCCAACTGCAGTTCCAGATCTGGCGTTTCTTCACCAACCACCAGTTTGACATAACAATCAGTTTGATTGGCTATTTTGAGAAATTGGCGGTGAATTTCCCACTCAGTTCGCAAACCGGTCTGGGAATGGAGTTTAATATCCATCGAGACCCAGTCCAGATGCTGAATTAACACTTCTAATTGGTCTGGAAGAGTGCCATTTGTTTCAAGATAGATAGGTAAAATTTTTCTCAATTCAGGCAACCAGGATAAAAGAACCTCTCCGTGCAGCAACGGTTCTCCGCCAGTTATGCTGATGGAATGGTGTGCATCCGGTAGTTCCGAATTCCACTTTGTCACCAGATTTTTTACCCGACTAAAATTGAAAGGGTTTTTGACCGTCTCCAGCTCACCCGATCCGGAACTGCTTTCTATCAGACAGGTTGGTGATTTTAAAAAATCGGTGTCGCAATAGCGACAGTTCAAATTGCAATCGGGAAAACGGATAAATATTTGTCGGATACCAACCAGAGTTCCCTCCCCTTGAATCGAGGAGAAAATTTCAATCAGATCAGCTTTGGGTATAAGTGGCGTAGGCATTATCCGATTCCCAGACGGTGATTTTTTCTAAACTGACAGCGTATTCCGCTAAACTTTCAGCCAGCCGATCGTAGATGAATTTGGAAATATGCTCCGACGAGGGACTAATTCCCTTAAAGGCATCCAGATCATTGAGATACTTATGATCGAGGTAGTTCATAATCTCTTTGGTATGTTTTTTCAATATCTTGAAATCAATACCCAGCCCCGCCTTATCCAGATTCTCAGTATTGACCGTCACTTCAACTTTCCAGTTATGACCATGCAGATTCTCACAGTCTCCCTGATAATTCAATAAATTATGAGCCGCAGCAAAATGGGTCAAAATTGTTAAATGGTACATAGTATCTCCTGATATTAGAAATCTTGTTCCGGCTGTGGAGCCTTGCCACCAGCAACCGAATATTCTTCACTCGCCCAGCTGCCCAGATCAATTATCCGACACCGCTCAGAACAAAAGGGGCGTGAAGGATTATTATCCCAAGTGGTTTTACTGCCGCATCTCGGACATTTAATTTCTCGATGAGTCATAGTTTGAGTGTCTCGCAAAAAATCATTGGCTGGCTAAGCAAAAAATCACTATAACGGCTGTTGCCGCAAAAAGAAATAGTCTGTCAGAGTAAAAAGCCCCAGATCAATGACCTGGGGCAGTTTTTTATTGGAGCGGAAGACGAGGTTCGAACTCGCGACATTCAGCTTGGGAAGCTGACACTCTACCAACTGAGTTACTCCCGCATTTAAGTTGCGCAGTATAGTGATTAGGACTCTTTGTTGTCAAATGATAATTTATTTTTCAACCAATTACTTGCCGCTATTTTATTCTCAATTTCTCCATTAATTTCAGCTAGTTTTAACTCTGACTGCCATGCACCAATCTGAGAATTCAAGGAATCTCCTAAAAGAGCGTTGATCGATTTGCCATCAAGCAACCCAGGCACTCGTCCAAACACCTGCTCTGTCGTAAAAGATTTTTGCAATTCAAGAGCCCTATTAAGGGTTAAGAGACTGCTGCAGACGCCCCAATAGAATATTTTTTCACAAGCAAATGGTTCCATCTTCTCGACTACCAGCGCCTGCCGGCGTTGTCCATCTATCGAAGCAGCGAGTGAAAAAAGTTCCAAATTTGGCTCAGCTTGCAATTCCTCAAGTAAACGTTGGAAATTACGACTTAATCGTAATCGTTTATGCAGTAAATCGGAAAGATTATGTGGCGAATAAATTTTCAGTAACCGTGCAAATATAAATATAGCACGACTGGAAAACATTTCAGAGATGCCAATCTCTGGCAAACTTCCTTCTGCCGTCAGGCTGACCTCTTGAATTCGTCCATTGAGTTGACTGATTTCGTTAACGGCTGTATCCCTGTCCCAATTGCTGGATGCTGAGCCAAAAAGAGCACCAAGTAATCCAGTATCAATCAGCAGTTCGATCCCGTTGATAACATTATTTGCATCCAGAATTTTACCCAACTCATCCCTGATACGTTCTCCAGCAACATGAACTAACAACGGTGCTGAGGAGGCAGTCTGTTGCTGCGTAGCAGCTACCAGAGCAAAATCAAGAGTAGCCGCATGTCTGATCCCTTTCAGCATGCGCAACGGATCGTCTGAAAAACTTCTAATCGAACAGGAGTGAAGTTGCCTCTTCTCTAAATGGTTGAGTCCAGACAACGGGTCAATAATTTCAGAGGCAGGGAACGATCCATCCAAGGGGAGAGCTAATGCATTGATGGTAAAGTCTCGTAATTGCAGATCCTCTATTATCGATGGTGCACGCAGGGGGGTAAAATCAATGCTGAGGCCATTTTTCAACAACACCCGACTCTGCTTACGTTTTACGTCCAGCCAGAACCAGCGGCCTGATACTTCAGCAGACCATGATTGAGCCAGAAAAGTTGGATCACCTGAGCAGGCAATGTCAATATCGACTTGAGGTAAATTAAGCAGAGAGTTGCGTAAGCAACCACCCACCAGCCAGAAATTATCACAATTTTCCTGAATTCTGAAATTTAGAAGTTTCAAATCAGGAATTTGATTGATAAATGTAGTAAGGGCAGAAATATCAGAGGACACGCCAATATACTCCGTAGCGAAACTCTCGGGTTTATTTTTTGCGAGTTACGGTAGTTGCTCTATCCATGAAGTGTCACCACTCCCCTGTCGAATGATCTCAATCTGATCATCAAGCAAACTGATAACAGTTGAAGCATCGCCCATAGAAATTCCGCCATCAATGACAAAATCGACGAGATGACCCATTCTATCGTCTATTTCTCGAGGATCTTGGGGCGTAGCTTCCCCGGAGGTATTAGCGCTGGTGGTGACCAAAGGATGCCCAAGCTCTTTAACAATCGCTCGACAGATTTCATTTTCTGGCATTCGTACACCAACAGTTTTTTGTTTGGTACTCAGTGAATCAGGGACTATTTTTGTTGCATCGAGGACGAATGTATAAGCTCCGGGCAGATGTCGCTTCATCACTTTGAAAGCAAAATTGCTGACTTGGGCGTAGTTAGAGATTTCTGCGAGATCATTACAGATAAAAGAAAAAGGTTTGCGTTTATCACGATGTTTAATCTGAAAAATTTCCTTAATCCCTTTGCGGTTAAAGATATCGCAACCAATCCCGTAAGTTGTATCAGTTGGATAAATAATCACCCCACCTTGTCTCAGGCACTCGACAACCTGTTTAATTAATCGTGGTTGAGGATTTTCTGGATTGACGGATAGAAACATGGTGATACTCCCTGTTATGTTTGATAATTACGCTGTAATATTAACCTGATGGATGGATCAAAGCAACATTTTCAAATTTTCTACCTGACGTATCTCCGCGTAGATATCGGTCAGTTGTTTATAATTATACAGTGTCACTAGCACTGAAACAGACTGATACGTTCCTTTGCCACTGGGACGGCAGTGAACGGCATCCTGTGATACATCAACGTGTTTACCAACGGCAACAACAACGGCCTGCCTAAAACTGTCACCAGCCAGCCCCACAGCTTTAAACTGATAATCGCAGGGAAAGTCAAGTAAGTCTTTGGCATCCGTATCCTTCATTTTCCTGCCCCGTTTCTGCCAGTATGACCGAACCCCCCTGCCCCGCGTTTCGTCTCATCGAGTTCATTAACTTCTGTAATATTAGCCTGACAAACGGGTGCAACAACAATCTGTGCAATCCGATCACCAGAACTGATCGTGAAATTTTCTCGCCCATGATTAATCAGGATAATACAAACTTCGCCACGATAATCGGCATCTATCGTACCTGGTGAGTTCACCAGAGCAATGCCATGCTTTATTGCCAAACCTGAACGTGGTCGAACTTGTATTTCATAGCCCGGGGGGATGGCAAAAGCTAATCCGGTTGGCACCAGAAAACGCTGCCCCGGTTCAAGTACCCGCTCGTTCTCAAGTAATGCACAGATATCCATCCCGGCAGCCAGCTCGGTCATGTATTCAGGGAGTGTGGCATCTGGATGAAGTCTTTTTACCTGTACTTGTGGTTTCTGCATACCTGTCTTCCTGTAAAAAGGGCTGGTGAAGAGTTTAATTCTCCACCAGCCATTCATGTCTTACTTTATAGATTATGAAACTGAGGATCAACCCTCTTCAGGCAATTCCATCCCAAGAGCCGCTTTACGGGAAAGTTTAATTTTCCCCTGACGATCAACCCCGATGCATTTAACCAGCACTTCATCCCCTTCATTCAGGACATCGGTGACATTCCGAACCCGCTCTTTTGCTAATTCGGAGACGTGAACCAGACCATCTGTTCCCGGGAAAATTTCAACAAAAGCACCGAACTCCATAATCTTTTTAACTTTCCCCAGGTAGAGTTTATCAACTTCTGCCGATTGGGTCAGATCACGAATCATCTTGATTGCCATCTTGGCAGCCTCGCCATCGGAAGAAGCAATTTTAATTGTACCATCATCCTCAATGTCGATAGCACAACCTGTCGCATCAATAATACCGCGGATGTTTTTACCACCCGAGCCGATAACAGTTCTGACCTGATCAGATTTAACCTTGATACTGGTAATTTGCGGAGCGTATTTTGAAAGCTCTGCGCGTGGAGCATCAATTGCTTTTGCCATTTCACCAAGAATATGAATCCGACCTTCACGAGCCTGTTCTAAAGCCTGCTGCATGATCTCTTTGGTCACTCCACCGATTTTAATATCCATCTGCAGAGCAGTAATTCCCCGGCCGGAACCGGTTACTTTGAAATCCATATCCCCAAGGTGATCTTCATCACCAAGGATATCAGACAGAATGGCAACATCATCCCCTTCTTTGATCAGACCCATGGCAATTCCTGAAATTGCTTCAGAAACTGGGACACCGGCATCCATTAGCGACAGAGAGGCACCACAAACCGTTGCCATTGATGAAGATCCGTTTGATTCAAGAATGTCAGAGACAACCCGAATGGTGTACGGGAAGTCTTCGTGTTTCGGTAAAATTTGTGCGGCACTACGCTCAGCGAGCATGCCATGACCAATTTCCCGGCGGCCAGGGAAAAGACGCATACTGGTTTCACCAACACAGAAAGGAGGGAAATTATAATGAAGCATGAATTTCTTAAACTCCATTCCTTGAATATTATCCATCCGTTGTTCATCAGTTCCGGTACCCAGAGTCGCAGCGACCAGAGCTTGAGTTTCACCACGAGTAAACAGGGCACTACCGTGTGCACGAGGCAGAAAACCAACTTCGCAGCTGATTGGACGGATAGTGGTCATATCACGACCATCAATCCTGATCCGATCCTTTGTGACCATGCGGCGAATAACTTTCTTCTCCAGGGCACCCAAGGCAGCAGAAACCTCATCCTCACGCCCCTCATACTCTTCTTCCAGCTGTTCTTTAACTTCGGTACGAATATCACCCAGAGCAGCATAGCGTTCCTGTTTTGTTTGTATCCTGGCGGCAACAGCAACTTTCGATTCAGCCAGTTCGGTGACTTTGGCAGTCAAAGCTTCATCAGCAACGGGAACTTCGAAAACTCGCATCTCTTTGCCAACCAGTTTAGCCAGCTCTTCCTGTACTGTAATCAACGGTTGCAGGGCAGCATGACCGAAGAAAATTGCTTCAAGCATCTCAGCTTCACTGAAGAATTCAGATTCACCTTCAACCATCATCACCGCATCTTTGGAGCCCGAAATAATAATTTCCAGATCACTCTGTTCAATTTGTTCAAGAGTTGGATTGGCAATAAGCTGACCCTCTACCCGGCCGACACGAACGGCTGCAATCGGCCCCTCAAAAGGGATCCCCGAGACAGCAACAGATGCTGACGCAGCAACCATAGCCAGAGTGTCGGGATCATTGACCAGATCTGCAGAAATAACTGATGGCATGATCTGGGTTTCAAACATGTAACCTTTAGGAAACAGCGGACGCATGGGGCGATCGATAAGACGGCAAACCAGGGTTTCACGCTCGGTGCTACCACGCTCACGACGGAAGAAAGAACCGGGAACTTTTCCGGCTGAATAGAATTTTTCAGCATAATTGACGGTCAAAGGAAAGAAATCCTGACCAGCACGCATTTTTTTGGCTGAAACAACGGTGCAAAGCACTTTAGTTTCGCCATATGTAACAATAACTGCACCGTCAGCCTGACGGGCAACTTTACCTGTTTCAATCGTCAAGGGTTGACCATTGAATTCAACTTTAACCTTATGAAAGGCCATATAATTCTCCTTTTTAATCCAGATTCCATCCATATGGAATCTTCGCTTGATATAAACAGCTATAGGAGGTTGGCCTGAGACAAACTCTGCAAAATGATCAGAGGTTCTCTCCGGACAGCCTCCACAGCTCAACAACTAAAAATACAAAAGCAGCATGCCCGTTAAGACATGCTGCTCTTTCTAACGGCGGAGACCGAGAGCTTTAATGATCGTCCTGTAACGCTCGACATCCTGCTTGATTAAATAATCAAGCAATCGGCGCCGCTGGCCAACCATTTTCAGCAAGCCTCGACGGGAATGATGATCTTTCTTGTGAGTTTTAAAATGATCTGTCAGGTAAGTGATCCGTTCAGTTAGAAGTGCAACTTGCACCTCCGGTGAACCAGTGTCACCATCATGACGCTTATACTTTCCTATGATTTCCTGTTTGCGTTCTGTGCCAAGCACGGTATTCTCCTTTTTAGTTCAATAAAGCCAGTGGCGTGGCTGTTTTAAGCATTGTTTACAGGCTGCGATATCTACCACAGTTCAAGTTCACCTGTAAAGATTAAACATAATGGCGTCGCAAAAAGTCCGTCCTACGGCGTTGCGGCGGTTTTTCAGGATCTCGACCTACCGAATGTAGGCCTTCGCCCCCGAAAAACCACTCCGCCTTGTAAGACGAAATTTTTGCTTAGTCATCTTTATTTACAATCTAAACGTCTTCAACCTTAAACATCTTCAACCATGTTTTGCTAATTCAATGGCTGACAAAGACCCGTATTAATTCGAAGTCGCCACGCTTTTCTTTACTGCGTAGAGGCACATAGCGTGCGACTGCCGCCAATTTATGATCAATTTGTAGACGAACCAGCTTATTGTCAATCAGAACCTCACCGGTATTAACTTGATTTAGTTCCGGAGGGATTCCATACGTCAACGCATCAGCTGCAGATTTATTTAATTGTACTGCTGGATAATTACGTAAGGTCTCGTCCAGAGAAAGTAGAACAGAAGAAGGTTCTTCCAACTGTTGCAACTCTTCCAGCGCCAGACATTCTTCAATGGCGAAGTCAGCACTGCGTAAACGGCGAAGTGTTATCAGGTGAGCTCCACAGCCCAGCTGTTCACCAATGTCACTGACGAGGGTGCGGATATAGGTTCCCTTGGAACAATCAACCTCAATTGTTACTGTTTGCGGATCACTGGAAATCAACTCTAAACGACTGATCTTTACCTGGCGCAACTCACGCTCGACAGTTTTTCCTTGTCGCGCTATTTTATAAAGAGGAACGCCATCCTTTTTCAGTGCTGAAAACATCGGTGGCAATTGCTCGATATCGCCACGGAATTCTTCACAGACACTTTCCAGTTCAGCAGGAGTGAATTCGGGGATTGAACGCTCCAGTAAAACTGTCCCTTCAGCATCAAGGGTATCTGTGGTTATTCCAAGTCTGAATGTTGCCCGGTAGGATTTATCTTCGGCCAATAGAAACTGGAGAATCTTTGTTCCATTCCCTACGGCAACAGGCAGTACCCCCGTCGCAAGGGGATCAAGAGTCCCAGCATGGCCAACCTTGCGGGAGTGGCATATCAGCTTTACTCGCCGAACAACATCATGAGATGTCATGCCAGCAGGTTTGTCAATCAGGAGAAGTCCGTGCACAGAAATCAGCTCAGCAGTTGGTCAAGTAAATCGAAGACGGTGGTTCTCACTTCATTCAGGGTTCCGCTGATTTTTGCACCGGCAGCATTATGATGACCGCCACCACCAAGTTTTCGGGATAGAGCTCCGACATCAATGGCTCCCCGTGAGCGAAAACTGATTTTATAAACATTCCTAGAGACCTGATGAATAAAAAGAGCGACTTCAACACCGCGAATAGCACGAGGATAGTTAACAAATCCGTCAGAATGCTCTTCAGTTGCACCAACCTGCTGCAAATCTTTTAAAGTCATAAAAATAGAAGCATACTGGCCGCATGCAGAAATTTGCAGAGTCGGCAGAACCAGACCAAGTAAGCGCATCCTCTCAGGAGCAAGGCTTTCATAAAGATTGCTGGAAATTTCCCAGGGATCAATCCCTAAAGCGACCAATTCTGCTGCAACAACAAATGCTTCTTCATTCGCACTGGAATAGCGGAATGAACCTGTGTCAGACAATATTCCAAGATAAAGCGCTTTGGCAACAGCCAGACTGGGCTGATATCGGCAAGCTTGTAAAATACGATAAATCAAAATAGCTGTGGCACATGCAGAGGTATCCAGATAACAAAAATCGCCAAAGTCTGAGCAGGGATGATGATCAATATTAATCAACGTGTGCCATAGATCCTCAACCGGTAATGCGGTTCTTTCAAGAGCGCCGGCATCAAGAGCAAAAGCAACATCAAAATTCGAGCCTTCTGGCAAAGTATTGAGGAGAAAATCAGATTGCGGAAGAAACCGCATAGTTTCGGGTACGCCATCAATATTATAGGCAACAACATCCTTGCCCATATCGCGTAAAGCCAATGCTAAACCGAGAGTTGAGCCGATAGCATCACCATCAGGATTTTCGTGTGCGACAACCAGAAAGCGTTGATTATTTTCAATCTGCTCAACTATCTGTTGAATTATCATGCAAATCATCCTGAACCTGATGCAATAAAGCATCTATTTTCTGACCATATTCTATTGATTCGTCATATCTAAAAAAAATGTTGGGGACAAAACGGAGTTGCAATATTTTTCCCAATTCACGACGAATAAAAGGGGCTGCGCTTTTCAACCCCTTTTCTGCGTTCTTTCGATCCGCAGTTTTATCGTTAACGGTAAAATATATTTTAGCTGAGCTGATGTCGCGGGACATCTGAACTCCGGTAATTCTTACCATAACAACTCGGGGGTCTTTAATGCTATACATTAATAAACGGGTTGTTTCTTTGTGAATTTGCTCGCCAACTCGTTCAGGACGATAACTACTCAACGGATTTCTTCTCCATAATGTAAATACTCAGAATCCAGATTAATAATTTCGACAACCCCTGACGAGTATAGTTCGTCCTCAAGGTTTTTAAAAACCGATTGAATTATTGATTCGCTTCCCGCAACCATACTGGCAGCAAAAACAGTTCGCTGTAAAAGATTCAAATAACCTACTTCTGCAATCGAAAGGGGGAATCTGGAGCGTAAACGATTCAACAGCCGACTGATCTGAGAGCGTTTCTGCTTCAGCGAATGGATATTAAATAAACGTAAATCGACGCGAATTACGCCAACAACCATTTTTATTTACCAATTCCGCAATTAAAGTGTCGTTTTTATCTCTTTAATTTCAAACACTTCAATAATATCACCAACTTTAATATCGTTGTAATTCTCAAGACCAATACCACATTCATAGCCGTTACCGACTTCTTTGACATCATCTTTGAAGCGTTTCAAAGAACTTAACTTGCCCTGCCAGATAACGACACTATCTCTCACTAAACGAGTCTTGGCATTACGGATAATTTTACCATCAACAACATAACAACCGGCAATTGTGCCGACACGTGAAACATGGAAAGTATCTCGAACCTCGACACGTCCCAACTCTTTTTCTTCAAGTGTTGGAGCCAGCAACCCCTCCATGGCATCACGGATGTCATTTACAGCATCATATATAACTGCATAGAGGCGGATATCAACTTTTTCGGCTTCCGCCAGAACTTTTGCTTTGGTTTCCGGTCGAACATTAAAACCAAGGACAATAGCATTTGATGCTGTTGCCAGGGTCACATCGCTTTCCGAAATTCCACCAACACCCGTATGGATAACATTTAATCGACACGCATCTGTTGACAATTTTTCAAGCGCATCACGAACTGCTTCCACAGACCCCTGGACATCAGCCTTAACAATAACAGAAAGTTCCTCAACAACACCTTCCTGCATTTTGGCAAACAACTGCTCAAGCGAAACCTTACTACTTTTTGAGAGGTCAATTTCACGCTGTTTCGATTGCCGATGCTGGGAAACATCCTTAGCCACTTTTTCACTTTCAACTGCATAAAAAGTATCACCAGCATTCGGCACACCACCCAAACCTGTCACTTCTACCGGGAAAGATGGACCTGCCTCTGTTACTTGAAAGCCCGTAGCTGTCAGCATAGAACGAACGCGACCATAGTGAAGTCCAGCAACAATTGCGTCGCCAATTTTCAAGGTTCCATCCTGAACCAGAACCGTCGCAATCGGCCCACGACCTTTATCAAGCCGAGCTTCTACAATTGAGCCTTTGGCTCGCTTATTTGGATTTGCCTGCAACTCAAGAACTTCAGCCTGGAGGAGAATCATTTCTAACAGGGTATCAAGATTGGTCTGTTGCTTGGCTGAAACTTCAACAAAAATTGTGTCACCACCCCACTCTTCCGGAACAAGCTCGTATTCAGTTAATTCTTGCTTAACCCGCTCGGGGTTTGCATCGGGTTTATCAATTTTGTTGATCGCAATAATGATCGGAACACCGGCAGCCTTTGAGTGATTAATTGCTTCTTTGGTCTGCGGCATGACGCCATCATCTGCAGCTACAACCAAAATAACAATATCAGTAACCCCAGCTCCGCGTGCACGCATCGCCGTAAAAGCTTCGTGACCTGGTGTGTCCAGAAAGGTGATTGTTTTGTCTTCAAGTTCAACATCATAGGCACCAATATGTTGAGTAATTCCACCAGCTTCACCCGCAGTTACATTGGCTTTACGAATGGCATCGAGTAAACTGGTCTTACCATGGTCGACATGCCCCATAATGGTAACGATCGGTGGACGAGCCTCAAGATCTTCGACCTTGTCCGCTGCCTCTTTTGTTGGTTCAACTTCCAAGATTGTCTCTTCATCAAAAGCGACATTTTCAACTTCGTGATTAAATTCAGAAGCAAGAATTGCCGCAGACTCATAATCAAGTGGATGATTGATCGTGACCATTGATCCCTGACGCATCAATTCAGCAATCAGCTCACTCGCCTTTACCCCCATCCGCTTAGCTAATTCACCAACTGTAATCGAATCGCTGATTCGGACAATCCTCTTTATCGCCTTACTGACAGTAACAACAGTCTGTTTACCTTGCTTTGAATGTTTTCCACCACGTTTTTTCTTGTGTCCTGCTCGACCAGGCTCGAAAACTTCAACCCTACGTCCGCGCCGTGATACACGGCCATCCTGAGCCTCTGAATTATCACTCCGACGGCCTTTATTGCGTTTTTTATTCCGTCCTTCTTTTTCAGGCAGAGGTGGTTCAAACGGAGCAAGCGGAGCAGGATCAACCCGTTTACGCCCCTGACTTGGTGTCGCTACTGGACGCGCAGGTCGAACTGTTTTATTATTTTTATAGGTCGGACGGTCGCTGGTACGAGGCTTGCGTTGCACAATTGGTTTTTTTTGTGGCAATTCTACACGACCGAGTATTTTAGCATGATTCCCAGTCACCTTTTCAACGGCCGGGGGGGTAACTTTTTTAGGTTTCTCTTCAGGAGCTTGCTCTGTTTCAGTCGGTTCAGTCGGTTCAGTCGGTTCAGTCGGTTCAGTCGGTTCAACAGTTTTATCACTTACATCTTCAACAATTTTGTCTGTTTTGGTACTTATTGAATCCGATTCATCTTGTGACGACACCATAGATTCACCTGCGGCAACAGGTTCATCTTTAACGGGCACACCTTCTTCCTCTTCTATGACAGGCGGTGTGACAGCGGCAGGTTCTTCAACTACAGAGCGTACGATCTTCTTCCGCCGCCGAATAATTCCAGGTTTTATTACGGCTTCTTCAACTTTTTCTTCAGGAGGGTTGTTGAAATCCTCAAACCTTTGCATATCATCCTCAGACAGAGAACTTGAATGGGAGGCTGCTTTGATTCCTGCTTCATCAAGCTTACCCAGTAACTCTTTACTTTCGAGACCCATTTTCTTTGCGAGTTCGTGCACTCTTACCTTGCCCATCAAATCTCCCTTACCAGTTGCCCGTATCTGTGCAGTTCGTTCAAAAGCGAATCAGCCAATAACCCAGCCTGAACCGCTATGACACTTCGCTCTTCCTTGCCGAGCATCTGCCCAATCATTTGCTTATTATATAAATGAGCAGTAGAGATGTGATCTCTTTCTGCTAATGCCGCAATTTTTTTCCCGATTTCAAGGGAGATATCTTCAGCAATGATAACCGCCGCAATGGATGATTTCTTTCTCAATGCGTCAATGACCATATTACTGCCAGAGATAAGTTGCCCAGATTTGCGAGACATTCCAATCAAATTTAAAATTTTCTGACCAACCGCTGTCTTCAATTGTTCTATCAATTCTGCTGAATCGGTTGAAAATTCGTTCTTTTTAAAACAACGTTGAAAATATTTTTTGTTGACTGCATCAAGTAAACACTGTGCAGCAAAACAAGTATAAGCTCCACGACCGGGTAGACGCTGACGATAATCTACCTGAATCGTTCCATTTGGAGCAACGACATAACGGATCAGTTGTTTTTTGTCTCTTGTCTGCCGACAAACAATACAGGTTCGTTGTGGTCCTTTATCTTTAACAGCCATAATCTACTAAATAATCAATCTTCAGTTTTGTCAGGTATCGGCTCTTCAGCGACAACCTCATTATTGTCCTCTATTGGCTCCGGAGCAAGTTGATCTGGTTTTTCAGCGACAGAATTTTCTTCAACAATATCGTCTTTTTCCACTGTCTCTGGAGGATTTTCTGCCTGCTCCTCTTCCTGGGCATTTGTCTCACTCTTAATATCGATCTTCCAGCCAATCAATTTTGCTGCCAGTCGAACATTCTGCCCCTTTTTTCCAATCGCTAAAGATAATTGATCGTCAGGGACGATAATTTCCATCGATTGACCATCATCATCAATATAGACCCTGGAAACGTCGGCAGGAGCAAGAGCTGCGCAAGCAAAACGGGCTGGGTCGGGTGTCCAGGGGATAATATCAATTCGCTCACCACGTAATTCGGTGACCACATTCTGGACTCTTGATCCACGCATGCCAACACAAGCACCCACAGGATCGACATCTATATCATGAGAAACAACAGCAATTTTTGCTCGGCTACCGGGTTCACGTACGGCAGCTTTGATTTCAACGATCCCTTCTGCAACTTCAGGAACCTCAGAACTGAACAGAGAAATCAGTAAGCCTGGATGGGTACGAGAAAGGATGATTTGTGGTCCTTTAGCTGACATTTTAACTTCAGAAATATACGCACGGACACGATCAGACTGACGATAGTTTTCCCGTGGAGCCTGTTCCCTGTTCGGCAACAGCGCTTCCGCACGACCCAAATCGACAATCAAATCACCGCGTTCGTAGCGACGCACAATACCATTAACAATTTCTCCAACTCGATCCTTGAATTCGTTGTATACACCTTCACGCTCCGCTTCGCGCACCTTTTGGATGATAACCTGTTTAGCTGTTTGTGCAGCAATACGGCTAAAACTGCCAGCATCAAGCATCATTCCCAAGGAGTCATCAACTTCAACATCGGGGTCAATTCCTCGCGCCTCTCCCAGATCTATTTCTTTATATGAATCGACAACTTCATCAACAACAGTAACAAATTCAAAGACCTCGACCTCGCCAATTTCTTCATTGAAATGTGCTTCAAGATCACGAGTATTTCTGAATTTCTTGTTTGCCGCAGACAGAACTGCAGATTCGAGCGCGCTTACCAGAACGTCACGATCGATACCTTTGTCCTTAACGACCTGATCGATGATGTGATTGAGGTTACCCACCATCCTACATACCCCTTATAAGTGTTTTGGCTGACAATCAATGTCAGTCAGTGATCATTAATTGAATCAATTTAAAAGATTCAAAACTCAAATTTCAAATTTGCTTTGTCTATCTGATGTAGTGGAATATTAATTTTCTCTTCACTCTTTTTTAATTTTATCAACACGTTATCGCCCTCAAAACCATACAAAATACCAATAAATGTCTTCCGGCTTTTTCCACTTTCATCGGGGTCAATAGCATCCAGTGTTTTAATTTTAACCAGTTGTCCGGAAAAACGGATAAAGTCTTTCGATTTTTTTAGCCGTCGTTCAATTCCCGGTGAAGAAACTTCGAGACTATAAGCCGTGCTAAGAATATTTTCAACATCGAGAAGTGTACTGATTTCCCGACTCGCAGCTGCACAACCATCCAGATTAATACCGCCTTCTTTATCCAGAAAAAACCTGAGCACCCAGCCGTGCGGCTCACGTAAATATTCAATATCGACCACTTCACAACCAAGGTCATCCATAATGGGTTGAATCAGTTGCTCAATTTGTTCTGTGAGTTGTGCCACAGTTCCCTCTGAATAATAAAAAAAGCGAGCCAAGGCTCACTTTCTGAAGAACATCATTAAAACTATTGATGTTTATCACTCTGGGTGTTTAAAAGCAAGTAGAAATTTAATTATTATATATAGAAACTCTGGCGCGGAGTTGAACTGTCCAGCATATCTTTGCGTAATAAATTTTCGGCGAAACTTCCTTTTTACAGATAAAAGCCAACAGATTCAATAAACCCATCAACCAGTGTCTGAACAACTTTCTGTACACTGCTGGAGACAACCCCCATCCGTTCAAGGGATCTTTCATATTTGACACAATCTGGATACGTCGCTGCAAATTTATATAAATCTTCTGGCAAAGTCGACTTGAGCAGAGGAATTGTCGCAACAGCAATTATTTTTACCCGGTAAAAATCGCCGTAATAACGATTGCTCTGGTCGAAAAACTCAACCACAACACCGTTACCCAACGTTCTTATAGCAATAGGCTTATTCACTTTTTTCTTTCAATGTTTTACGAGATAGCTTATGACCAGAAAAAAGATCGATCTGATTAAAGAGTCCACGCAAAATTCTAACTTCACGGTCATTCAACCCTGATCGACCTAAAATCCTCCGGAAACTGCGCAAAATATGATCCGGGTTTTGTGGGTCAAGATAGCCGATATCAAGCAATGACTGGCGCATATGTTGGTACATTGCCTCCAGATTTTCACTGCTGGCAAGTTTTTTATGGCGAGAGGTTCGACCTGTCAATTTTGCTCGCGCGTTGCTTACCTCATAAAGACAAAGAGATACCGCCTGCGCCAAGTTCATAGATGGTTGCTTTTCATCAGTCGGAATTGTAATGAAATGCTGGCAAAGATCCAATTCAGAAGTAAACAACCCACGATCTTCGCGACCAAAAACCAAAGCAACTGAATTTTTTTGCACAACTGGCAATAAACGATCGGCCGCCTCGCTCGGATGCAACAAACCTTCACGATAACGTCCGAAGCGGCGGGTTGTCCCGAAACTCAGCATGCAACCAGCAAGTGCATCCCCGAGATGGGAGAAAACCTGTGCATTCTCCAGGACTGTTGCCGATTTAACAGCCATCAAGCGGGCATCTCGGGACAAATGATCAACCTGTGGATTGACCAGACGGAGGTCGGTAAAACCAAAATTCAGCATCGCCCGGCAGACAGAACCAATATTGAGAGCCCCTTGTGGTTCAACCAGGACAACAGAAAGTTGCAACTTTCTCCGTTTCTCAGACTCTGTATCCTCAGTTTTTATCACGGTCATCCAACAACATCGAAAGAAGCTGATATCCAGGAACAATTTCTCCACAGCGTTGTGCCTCTGCTTCGGAATATGCGGTTGCCTGAGAATCTACTGCCTGGCGAGAATCGTACAAAATATAGGGAACCGGATCAGAAGTATGGGTTCTTTTTTCTACCGGAGTTGGATGGTCTGGTGTAATCAGAATTCGGCAATCACCAATCTCTGCTATATTTTCAAAGATAGTTCCAACAACATCACGGTCAAAATTTTCAATCGCCTCAATTTTCTCTTTTAATAGACCTCCATGGCCAGCCTCATCGGGAGCCTCGACATGGACATAGACAAAGTCAACATCTTTCAGGGCATTAACAGCATATTCTGCTTTGCCACGATAGTTCGTATCAAGATAGCCTGTGGCTCCTGGAACTTCGATGATATTCAGCCCGGCATTGACACCAATTCCACGAATCAGATCAACGGCCGAGATAACCGCCCCAGTCAAACAATAACGCTGCTGATATGTCTCCATGACTGGTTTGCGCCCATGCCCCCAAAGCCAGATAGAGTTGGCAGGCAATTTTTGCTCGGCAACCCGCTGAGTATTAACCGGGTGACTATGCAGAAGCATTTGTGCTGAATTAGTCAAATCCTGTAAAATATCTGCCCCCTCACCCTGCGGCAAATGACCTTCAATACTGTAAGTTGAAATATCGTGTGGTGGAGTGAAAGTCAGTTGGTCTTTGCCGTTCTTCCAAACCATCAAATGGCGATAGGAAACACCAGGATAAAAATTAAATTCGTCGCCGCCTAACTCTTTCTGGAGAGTATCAATCAACTGCTTAGCTTCCTCAGTAGAAATATGTCCGGCAGAAAAATCTCCCATATAGAGTTTGCCATAGTGAGCTTCCAGCCAGACAAGATTCAATCGAAAAGCAACATCTTGCGGATCTAGATCTAGCCCCATACTTGCGGCCTCTAAAGGTGATCGACCCGAATAACATTCAGTTGGATCGTAACCAAAAACCGAAAGATTAGCGACATCACTACCCGGTGGATAACCTTCCGGAACCGTTGCCGCCAAGCCAATTTTTCCAATCTGACTGAGTTGATCCATGTAGGGTGTTTTTGCTATTTCCAGTGGTGTTTTCCCCCCAATCTCAGCAACAGGTTCATCTGACATGCCGTCACCAAGAAGAATGATATATTTCATCTTTCCCTTGCCTTTCTAGTAAGTTATCCTCGTGGATGATATTGCTTATGTATTTGCTGTAAACGCTCCCGGATAACATGTGTATAAATCTGGGTCGTTGAAATATCAACATGCCCCAGCATTGTCTGAACGGAACGTAAATCTGCTCCATTTTCGAGAAGATGGGTTGCAAATGAATGACGCAGCATATGGGGGTAAACTTTTTGTTTGATCCCTGACTTTACTGCGTGACCCCTGATGATTTTCCAAACACCCTGCCGGCTGAGCCCTTTTCCCCGTGAGTTTAAGAAGACTTCTTCACTGGATAGATTTTTTAATAACTTCAGCCGCCCATTCTGCAGGTATCCTTGCAAAAGTTCAAGAGCAACCTCTCCAAGAGGGATCAATCGCTGTTTAGCCCCCTTACCAAGGGCATTAAGACAGCCAATATCAAGCTTTAAATCACCAAGACGTAATCCGACAAGTTCTGATACACGCATGCCAGTTGCATAGAGAACTTCAAGCATCGCCCGATCTCTTGCCGCTATAGGGCTGTCACCGGATGGAGACTGCAATAACAGCTCAACGTCTTTTTGTGATAAAAGTTCTGGTAATATTGACAGAGAACGAGGTGACTCAACCAGTGCCGAAGGATCAAACTTCGTATAATTTTCCCGCAGCAGAAAACGATGGAAACTGCGCAGTACACTCAATACGCGCCCTCTGCTACGCGGAGAAAGACCACTGTTTTTCAAAAATGTTAAATAATTAAGGAGCATCAACTGGCTGATATCAGCCGGATCTTTAACTTTTTCACGTTCTTTCAAATACCTTGCATAGGACGCAAGATCTCGGCCATAAGCGTTGAGGGTATTCTTTGACAGCCCTTTTTCCACCGTCAAAAAATTAAAAAAGTAATCAAGATATAGATCCATATAAACCCATAATTACGAGAGTCGATCCAGCATGACGGTTCGTATCTCTTCCAATTTCACTATATCGGTAATTTTCTGCCCAAAGATATCAGAAACATAGAAAATATCGGCAACCTGATCAACTTTAGTCGATATTTTAGAAACAGCAATATAGAGCCCCAACTCATTCAATGTTCGGGTGATCTCATAAAGCAAACCGATTTTGTCGGTGGCAAAGATATCAATAACCGTATAACGGTCTGAAACCTCATTGTCAATTTCAACCTTATTGCGTTTTTGTGGTTGCTTGGTAGATGCTTTGAGATAGTCGGGTGGTTGTGATTTGTTAAATAGATCTTCAACAAGAGTCCGACCTTCCAGAACCTCACTGAGGTCAGATTTAACCCGTTCCCATTTCTGTTGTTTATCGACAATTCCGCCAATTAAACTATTGACCTGAAGGATATCTAAAACAGTCCCGTTTTTTCTGGTATGAATTTGAGCACCAAGAATATTAATGGAATGGGCAGCCATAACCCCGGCAATTTGAGAAAAAAGTCCTGGGCTGTCAATTGTTGCCAGGGTCAGTTCGGTATATTCAGCTTCCCGGTTATGCTCAATTTGCATTGCAAGAGTTTTCTTGCCGCGAGATAAAGCTAACCGCAAATGAGGAATGATCTCCCGGGAGCGATAACTCATCAAATAACGGGTGTTTAAGCTATTGATGACTTTATTGACTCTACTTTCAGAGAAATCATCCAACAAGGCTTTACGTATATTACGTTTTCTATTGCGGATTTTTTCTGAACGCTTCTCATGATAGAATTCATTCTTTTCCAATGCATCATAAGCTTTTTCGTAGAGTTCCCGTAACAGACTTCCCTTCCATTCGGTCCAGACATCTGGACCGACCGCCTTTATATCAGCAAAGGTCAGCAGGTAAAGCATCCGTAGATTTTCACTCATTCCCATCAACGCAGCAAATTGACTGATCATTTTAAGATCCTGCAAATCACGCCGTTGAGAAATGTGCGCCATCTTCAAATGATTTAGAACCAAAAATTCAAGGCGCTCACTGTCTTCCCTGTTTAATCGAAGTCTTCGCGCTATTGTAGGAATCATTTCTGCGCCACGAACACTATGATCTTTGCCGCTCCCCTTGCCAATATCATGAAACAGGATCGCCAGAAGAAGTAATTCACGTTTTTCTATATTACTGGCGACTTCGGTGAGCATGGGGTGTTGATGTTGATAATCACCATGCCATAGTTTTTCCATCTCTTTAATTGCGAATAGAGTGTGTATATCAACTGTATAGATGTGATATAGATCAAACTGAACCTGACAGTAGATTTTTTTAAATTCAGGAATAAATGCATTGAGAAAATGTAAATGGTGCATTTTACGCAAAATATCACTAACCCCTCTTGGGTGACGTAGAATCTGCATAAAAGAGTGATTAATCCGCTTGGAACGACGAACTTTATCATTAATCAAATGTGAGTTATCTCGAATCAGCTGTTTTAACTCCAAACATATTTGTACTTCATGCTTTTGTGCCAGTTGAAAAGCTACCATCATAAGAGTTGGATCATCTAATAAGTGTTGATCAACCTTGGCACGCAATTCACCGCGGATAATATAAAACCCGTCTTCAATATTTCTTCTGCCAAAAAAGTTAAAAACATTTTTTTTCGGTTGAGTGCCTGGCTGAGTCACACGGAGAATAAACTTTGTCGACAGGTGCTCCACTTGCATTGCCCGGGCATAGTACTCCTGCATAAACTGTTCAACAGCTGAAGTCCGGCGCTTTTTTTTGTAACCAAAAAAATCGGCAAGCAATTGTTGTTGTTCAAAGCTTAATTGGTCGCTTTTACGCTGCCCTTTAAAATGGAGGAAATTACGAATTTTCCACAAATAATCAAGAGCCTGGTTATATTCCTGGAAATCTTGTTCGTTAATGACACTTTTTTTAAGTAATTCCTTTAACCCGGAAGCTTTAAATTTTACCCGTGCGATCCACAAAGCTTCTTGTAGTTCTCTTAGTCCACCTTCCCCTTCTTTCAGGTTTGGCTCCAACAGATACACCGATGAACCATATTTGATCTTACGCTCAGATCGCTCTGCAAGTTTGAGCTTGATAAAGCTCTGCGTATCCTGATTGAGCATGACACGACCAACACTATCAGCAAAACTTTTATACAGTTCTTGATTTCCCGAGATAAAACGAGCATCTAACAAAGAAGATCTAACGGTTGTATCGTGTGATTCCTCAAGACATTCGGCACTTGAACGGACACTGTAACCGACATCCAGACGTAAATCCCACAACAGGTAGAGCATTCTATCAGCGATAATCCGTGCAGCATTCTTACCGACGGCTTCATAATAAAACATCAAGTCAAGATCTGAACGGGGATTCATTTCGGCACGACCATAACCACCCAGAGCGATTAATGTGCACCCAGCGAGCTCATCCTTGTTCAGATCAGCAGAAGCAACCTTATAAATACCATCATTAAGTCGATCGAAAACAGCTGTCAACTCAATAACAACACGACTTCCTGTGGCTCCCAAGTCATTAAGCTGGTGGACTCTCTGTAGCTGTGAGTCAAGAAAAATACGGGCTGTTTCTAACAAAAAATCTCGATTAGAATTAAAATCAATACTGGAATTCAGGACTTCTGACGAGAAAACATCTCCAACGGGCTCTATAATGACAGTGTTCATCGCTTGGCAACCTGCTCTATTGTGGCTGAATACTTTTTGATCCCTTTAACAATTGCCGCAGCGACCCTTTTCTGATAGGCGGCAGAAGAAAGGCGCTTTTCTTCGCGAGAGTTACTGATAAACCCCGATTCTATCAATACCGAAGGCATTGTTGCACCAAGAAGAACATGAAATGGTCCCTGTTTGACCCCGAGATCTTTAATTCGGCTGTAATGGGAGCTCAAACCAGCGACTAAAGACTGCTGAACCTCGGCAGCCAAACGGCTTGATTCATTAATCTTTGCATTTGCCATCAGATCAAACAGGATGGCTTCCAAATTTCCCACATCTTCCAGGCTGGTACCATTTTCTCGCGCGGCCACTTCAGCCGCCTGATTATTTTTTGATAGATTTAAAAAATAGGTTTCCACGCCGTATGCTTTACCGTTGGCTGTAGCATTAGCATGTAAAGAGATGAACAGGTCAGCGCCAACCTGATTTGCATATTCAGTCCGTTCCTGCAATTTGAGATAATGATCGTCCGAACGGGTCAGAAGAACTTTGACCCCCAATTGTTTCCGTAATGCTTTGGCGAGTTCTTTAGCCATTTTAAGCGCCACATTTTTTTCATAAACATTATGGGGACCTATCGCTCCAGGATCCTTGCCACCATGCCCGGCATCAACAACAATCAGGTGGATCCCTTCATCATGAACTTCCTGGGGGACATGAAGAACTGCCAGCCGATCAGAGGAACTATCAAGAATTGATGCGATTGAATCATCCGCTGCAACGGCAGCACTTTGTTTTTCTGATCGCTGTTTACTCAATCCAACCCCTATCGGCTCCCCTTTAATATCAATCACCAGACGATGTGGATTTTCCAGAGTTGCCAGTTTATATTCAGCAATATGGTTCAAGTCCAGAACAACCCGGGCACGCAGATCATCAAATTGACTGGCTCTGACCTGTCTCACCAAGCCATTACTGATTGAAACTGTAGATGGCAAGTCAGAGACCAACCTGGTGTAAAGTAAATCAAAATAAAGCCGCGGGTTCTCACCTTTTAAGTAATTTGGTTTAGCAACAACAGGCGCGGTAAGATCAAGAACTACCCGTGTATATTCAGGACCGCTCCAGTAGCGAATTTTTGTCAAACGAGGTGAATCACCAACAGATCGATAATTATGCTGACTCCGATCTGCGACAACTGGCTGTTTCTGTTCTACTGGAGTCGGCAATAAGGACAGTTTTTTTTGTGCTTCACTTGCCATATCCCCATCAGCCATCTCAGTAACGAGTCGATGGTATAATTTATAGGCTCCAGATTGATCTTTAAGGTGATTTTCTACAATTTGTGCGGCAAGGAACAGAGCATCATCAGCAAAGCGACTCTGTGGAAACTGATCAGCCATAGTGATATAATGATCGACAGCTTTTCTCGCATCGTGACGACTTCCAGACGCCCGGGAAAGACCATCCCAAGTTCTGGCGAGCAAAAACAAAGCGTTTTCGATACTACTGTCATGTGGTTGTTGTGCAACGAAGTGGTCAAAACGGACAATCAGCTTCTCCCAATGACTCCGCTGACGTTGTAATTGGGACGACTTGATCAGTTGTTGATAATCGTGACGCAGAACGGAATAGTCCTCAGCAATGACATTACAAGAAAAAGCAGTGACTACAAGTATAAATACGAGCAAAGGGAGAAAAAATTTAAGTTTCATTATTTAGAGCATCTTCTTCAGTTCATCCAGCAAGGTTAATGCTTCAATCGGAGTAGTGCATCTGACATCGATTGATTCAAGTCGTTTGCGAATTTGATCCTCCTGCTCCATATGGAATAGAGAAAGTTGCGTCAGCGGTTTTTTGGGGGGTTGTATTTTACTTTCCCCAAGCCGGGGTTCTCCAGAGCGGACAAATTCCCCCGCTTCGAGATTATGTAAAATTTCTTTGGCACGAACAATGACTGCATCAGGCAATCCAGCTAAACGCCCTACCTGGATTCCATAGGAACGGCTGGCACTTCCAGGAATTATTTTTCTCAGGAAAATAATTTGATCGTTCCATTCTTTCACTGCCACATTGTAATTCTTTATCCGTTCTCGGGTCAGTGGCAAATCGGTGAGTTCATGATAGTGGGTCGCAAACAAAGTTTTGGCTGCAACAGCAGCATTGTCGTGTAAATATTCAGCAACAGCCCAAGCAATACTGACACCATCAAAAGTTGATGTGCCACGCCCTATTTCATCCAGGATAATTAAGCTTCGCTGTGTTGCATGTCGCAGTATATTTGCTGTTTCGTTCATCTCCACCATGAACGTCGACTCGCCTTTAGCCAGGTTGTCACTTGCCCCGACTCGGGTAAATATACGGTCAACCACCCCGATTCGTGCCGCTTCAGCGGGGACAAAGCTACCTAATTGTGCCATCAGGGTAATCAGTGCAACCTGGCGCATAAAAGTTGATTTACCCGCCATATTCGGGCCGGTAATTATCAGCAGTTGATTTTCAACCGTATCAAGTTCAACATCGTTGGGAACAAAGGCTTCCTTCAGTGGCATACCTTCAACCACGGGATGGCGTCCGGCGTCAATCTTAATCACCCCAGAATCATCAATTTGCGGGCAAACATAGTTCCGTTCATGAGCCAGGTCAGCCAGAGAAAGCAAAGTATCGAGAATTGCCAGGGCATCTGAGCTTTGTTGTATTCTCCGCCCCTCGGCAGAAACTTTCAATCTAATCTGTTGAAATAAATTATATTCCAACTCCACAATACGATCTTCGGCGCCCAGGACTTTATCTTCATATTCCTTTAGCCGCAGGGTGATAAATCGTTCGGCATTGGTCAAGGTTTGTTTACGTTGGTAATCTTCGGGGACACGATCAAGGTTGCGATGGGTCACTTCAATAAAATAACCAAAAACTTTATTATACTTAACTTTCAGCGACGGAATTCCAGTCCGTTCTCGCTCCTGTAGTTCCAAGGCAGCAATCCAGCCCTTACCATCACGGCTGATCGTTCTTAATTCATCCAACTCTTTATTGAAACCGTCTTTTATAATACCACCATCCCGCAAAACAAACGGTGGATCATCAACAATTGCCTGATCAAGCAGGGAAAGCAATTCGGGCAACAGATCAATCTGCTGGCGTAAGTTTTGTAAATAGTGACTTTGTAATGAGCTGAGCAGATCATCAAGCTGGGGCAGTTTCCCAAGAGAGGCTCGCAACGCAGCAACATCCTTTGCATTTGCGCTGGCCATGGCAATTTTACTGTTTAAACGCTCCAGATCATAAACGCCGTCAAGAACCTCGATCAACTCTATCCGCTGCAAACTATCATCGACCAACTCAGCAATGGCATCTTGCCGCTGTTTAATCTCTCCCGGGTCAATCAAGGGATAATGAACCCAATGTCTCAGTGTTCGTCCCCCCATAGCCGTCACAGTTCGATCAAGCACTCCCAATAATGAGCCACGCTTCTTACTATCCTGCAATGTTGCTGTAAGTTCTAAGTTTCTCCGGGTAGAATCATCGAGGATCATAAAGTTTTGCGTGTGGTAGGTCTGTAGTGGCCGGATATGGCGCAATTCATCTTTCTGCGTCTGTTGCAGATAATAAAGGACAACAGATGCAGCCTGCTGTGCTGCTACCAGGTCGTGGCAGCCAAAAGATTGCAACCCGGAGACTCCAAAGAAAGTACAGAGTTGTTCGTTAGCGTAATCTGTCTCACAAATCCATTCGGGAAGAAAGTTGCACATAATTCCTTCAAGGGGATAACCAATTATTTTTTTTAACTCCAAGCTACGCTCTGAATCATTGAAAAGAACTTCACGAGGGCGTAACGACCCCAACTCACTTTCAATCTGTTGCAAAGTCTCAACTTGAGTCACCCGAAACTCCCCGGTGGTGATATCAATATGAGCAAGACCGTAGCTGTTGTCATTTTCAACAATGGACAATAGATAATTGTTCTCTTTTGGCTCTAAAGTATCTGTGTCGGTCACCAGACCGGGGGTCACAACCCGAACAACCTCACGTTTAACAATTCCTTTAGCGGTTTTTGGATCTTCAACCTGCTCACAAATGGCGACTTTATACCCGGCAGAAATGAGCTTGGCAATGTATCCCTGACTACTGTGATAGGGGATACCACAAAGGGGGACAGCATCTTCAACCCCTTTGTTACGAGAGGTCAGCGTAATTCCCAATACCCGTGAAGCAAGAACAGCATCCTCCATAAACATTTCATAAAAGTCCCCAAGCCGAAAAAACAGGATCGCATCCTGATAATCTGCTTTTATTTCCAGATACTGGCGCATGACCGGGGTTGTTGTAGACATTCTAACTTCCTGAAATTACAAAGAGATAAATAAAAAGCAAATAAACGTGTTACAAGGCGGGATATCCTAGCAAAGGCACCTGCCGATGTAAATAGAGGGAAGCTGAAGGCAAACATGCCACAACTTGACCATTCTACTATTGCAATGCTAAAAAGCACAGTTCTTAGCCGCGTGTTGAAGTCCGTACTAACAAAAGAGGAAGTATCATGGGTCACCTAGAGGAAAAATCTAATCAAACTGATCCCTTCAATCCCGAAAATTATATCATTAAAACCCTGGAGGATGAAATAAGGGCGGATCAAACCTGTAAAGAATTGCTGAAACAATACCATCAATACTTACTAAAAAATAAGGACTTATCTCCTCTGGAATCTGGCGAAAAAGCAAGCGGTACAGATTATTTTTTACGTGACTTTATGATTGACAATCGCCACAAAAACCCATTTAAGATATCACCGGATCTCGTTCATCAGTTCGCCGGAAACTGGTATATTATCAGCAGCCTTGAACCAAATATGCTGGAGTTGAACAATATTTTGTCCGGTATCAGCTATTTTGCCAGTTTTTGTGTCGAAAACAAAATGATTGACCAGATTCTGGCAGAAAAAATAGTCCTCATTTGCTCACAGGTGGAATACTATCAACAACGAATTGATAGCTTTAATGATCTCTCTGGCGATATGTATGCAGCCTGGAAAAAAGCTTGCCCGCTAAGATAAAGAATGAATTGAATATGTTCGGGATCAACAATCCTAAAATACGCGCATCAGCTTTTTCTATCTGTGGAGCCCTGCTTCTGGCCATCACTAAATTAACTGTTTCAATTTTGAGCGGCTCGATGGCAGTCATGGCATCAGCCATTGACTCATTACTTGATATCTTGATGTCGGGCGTTAACTTTATGGCAATTCGCCATGCCGAACAGCCCCCTGACCAGTCACACCCCTTTGGACATGGTAAATTTGAAACGCTGGCTACATTATTTCAAGCTCTGGTTATCACTGGCTCGGGAGGCTGGATCATCTATGAATCGGTTGTCCGCCTGAGTAGAAACAATCAACTTGAAAATATCGATCAGGGGATTGGAGTTCTCGCGTTCAGTGCAGTTGCTTCCTGGTTTATTGCCCGCAACTTAAGCAGAGTTGCCAAACAAACCGACTCCTCGGCACTGGAGGCAGACTCGCTCCATTTCAGGATGGATATTTTCAGCAATCTCGGCTTAATGGCAGGGTTATTGATGGTTCGCTGGTTTGATATTCAGTGGCTCGATCCAGCCCTATCGATACTGGTCGCCTCCTATATCCTGCACGAAGCACTGCAACTGATTAAACGTAGCCTGACTGATATGCTTGATCACGAATTACCCGAAGAGATACAACGACAAGTTCATGATATTATCAGCAGCCACGAAGGTCCTCTAGCCGGATATCATGGCCTCCGTACCAGACGCGCAGGATCTCTAAAAATTATGGATTTCCATTTGGAGGTTTGTAAGGATATGACCGTTGCTGAGGCGCACAAACTAACAAACAGCCTGGAAAAGAGAATTGAAAGAGAGATCCCGGGATCAAATGTGATCATCCACATAGAACCCTGTATGATTGATGACTGTCCAGGGCAAGAAAATTGCGTCATTGATAAAAGTCGGATTCCGGCTCGATTTCATGACATTTAGAAAATAACCGAAGCAGAGAAGTCGTGATCCGTTGTTTTACTGATCTTCCACTTTTTTTTCGGTAGCAATAGCAAGACTTCCGAAACCGGCCATTTTCGCGGTATCCATCAACTGAATAACCTTTCCATGTCGAGCAGACTTATCTGCCATCAATACAAATGTCATCTTTTTAGCGGCAACTGAACCAAAGTGTTCCAGATGGCGCAGCAACTCATCCAGGGAAACCTTTTCACGTTGTAAATAAATCTCCCCATTTGCAGCCAAATAAACCTGTACTTCCTTTTTATTCAATTTAATCTGTTCAGACGATGATGAAGGAAGGTCGATGTTTAAACCGGGGCGTTCAATGAAAGTTGTTGAAATCATAAAAAAAATCAACAGCAAAAAAACAACATCAATCATTGGTGTTAAATCAACCTTGGGTGATTCCTGAAGATGACGACGAAACCCCATATTAGCCCTCAACCCGATCAATAATTTGCATGGTCGCTTCTTCCAGTTCCAAAACCAGGCGTTCAGAACGGCTTGACAAGTAGCGGTGCAACAAAATCATTGGAACAGCAATAGTCAAACCTGCAGCAGTGGTGATGAGAGCTTCTGAAATACCTCCACCCAAGGTTGCTGGGGTACCCATCCCTTCAATTGCAATCACATTAAAAGCCTTGATCATCCCTAATACGGTTCCAAGCAATCCCAGTAGCGGGGTAATATTGGCAATAGTGCCAAGCAATCCCAGATAGCGCTGCAATGCCACAGCTTCCCTCTCCCCCACTTCCTCCGCAAGAGATTTAAGATAACTACGTTGACTACCACGATTTTTCAGGACGACAAGGAGAATCTTAGCTAAAGGTGTTTTTTTTTGGCGGCAGAGATCAACGGCCTTTTCAGCATTATTCATTTGCAAATGATTGTTAATCTCTTTCTGTAGCGGTGCCAGATCCCGGCGAACTTTTATAAAAGCAAAAATCCGTTCCATAAATATTGCCCAGCCAATCACCGAACAGAGTAAAATTGGATACATCAGCGGACCACCACGGATAAAGAAATCAATCATTTAACCAATCCTTTTCTTCTTCAAATCTGGAGGGGAAAATATAACATAACCGAATGGCGCCAGTTTAAGAAAATTTCCAGCAAAAACGGGACGATCCCCGTATGGGGTCTGTCCCAGACTTTTGCGGTACGAACTGCCGTGGTTCTTCGTGGCTCGAAAACTCTTCGGGACAGCCCCCGATGAGGCTGAGGACAGTCCCGAGATTACCGCAATACTGGTTAAACTAGCACCGTTCCAACATAACCAGAAAACAGCTACAGAGGTCAATATCAATCAATTCTGATGATTTGACCGGTAGCCTCATCTTCAAGATTCAATAGACCAACTGTATGATGGGGTGCTGAACGCCGGTCTATCGGGCTGCCGGGATTGAACAGCAGTATTGAGCCGACCTTTTGACAGAACGGTCGATGACTGTGACCAAAAACCAGAACATCGATATCTGTGCCATAAAAGCTGTTCAATACCCGCTTTTCTATACCATTTGGTGATCCCCAGCCGTGCATCATCCCAATGCGAAAGCCGGATAACTCAACAATTCTCTGTACCGGTAAAGTAGATTGCGGCTTATCCATATTGCCACATACTCCGTACCAGAGAAGAGGATAAAAACAGCGGCTGAGATCAGGGTGAACATGATCGCCTGCGTGAAGTATTACCTCGACATCAGCAAATGGGCCGCTCAATAGTTGTTGGGCTAACACTAACCCTTCATCAAGAGAAGAAACATGAGTATCGGATAAAATACCTACTCGCATCGTCGTTATAAATCCTGGATACAATGAGACGCTTAATGGCCATTTTTAGCCATTAAGTGCTGAAATTTACATATTTATTTTCTTGGTCTAGGTTCTTATAGCACTCAAACCGAACCAATCTTATTATTATTTCAACCGTTTTTATATTATTAAATATTTGGCATTATCATTGCGACAAACCATTAATGGGTTATATTATGTACGTGTAACTAATTATCTTGACTATTTTTTAGTAAAACTATAAATATTTAGTTTGAATAATTCTTGTCGCTATTGAATTTACAGTTTACATATCAGTAGAGGAGAATTTAGTAGCGCCCGTCATAATACCGCATCTTAGAATTTTCTCTCTACAGGAGGTCACACTCGCATGTCAATTCGTCAAGAAGCCCTTGATTACCACAGTAATGGGCGAAAAGGTAAAATTGAAGTTATCACAACTAAACCCTGTTCAACCAGCCACGAACTCGGACTAGCTTACAGTCCTGGCGTTGCAGAGCCTTGCCTGGAAATTGAAAAAAATCCAAGTGATGCCTATCAATATACCGCAAAAGGAAATCTGGTTGCGGTCGTTTCCAACGGTACTGCAGTTCTTGGCCTGGGGGATATTGGAGCCTTAGCTGGCAAGCCGGTTATGGAAGGAAAAGGTGTTTTGTTCAAAAGTTTTGCTGATATTGATGTCTTTGATATCGAATTGAACACCAAGGACTCAGATGAAATCATCAGAACCGTTAAACTATTGGAGCCGACTTTTGGTGGCATTAACTTAGAAGACATCAAAGGCCCAGAATGTTTCTACATAGAAGAAGAGCTGAAAAAAATTATGGATATCCCGGTATTCCATGATGATCAGCACGGTACTGCTATTATTTCTGCTGCCGGAATGCTGAATGCCCTTGAAATTGTCGGAAAAGATGTTACCAAGGTAAAAATGGTTGTCAATGGTGCCGGTGCTGCCGGTATTGCCTGTGCCAATCTAGCGGTTACTATGGGGATTGATAAAAATAACATCATCCTCTGCGATACAAAAGGGGTCATTTATAAAGGCAGAACGACCGGGATGAATGAATACAAGGAACGGCTAGCCGCAAATACTAATGCCAGAACCCTTGCAGATGCCATGGTTGATGCAGATATTTTCTTTGGGGTCTCGGCTAAAGGGGCATTGACGCCTGAAATGCTTAAAACTATGGCGAAAGATCCCATCGTTTTTGCCATGGCAAACCCCGACCCTGAGATTCTTCCCCCCGATGCCAAGGCAGTCCGTGATGACGTCATTATGGGGACTGGCCGTTCTGACTACGTGAACCAGGTCAATAATGTCCTCTGCTTCCCCTTCCTGTTCCGCGGAGCCCTGGATGTTCACGCCAGTGCTATCAATGATGAAATGAAACTGGCTGCTGTCAAAGCTCTGGCTGATCTGGCGAAACAGGATGTCCCCGATTCGGTTCGTAAAGCCTACGCGGGCGAAGATATCCAATTTGGTCGGGAATACATTATTCCAAAACCCTTTGACCCACGGGTTCTACTCCATGTTGCTCCAGCCGTTGCTCAAGCAGCAATGGATACAGGAGTTGCACGCCGCCCCATCGAAGACATGGAAAAATATCGCGAATCTCTCGAGGCTTTACAAGGACGTTCCAAACAAGTTATGCGGATCCTGATCAACAAGGCTAAGGCAAATCCAAAGCGGATTGTCTTTCCCGAAGGGGAAGAGGATAAAATTCTGCGTGCAGCACATATTCTCATCAAAGAAAAAATTGCCATACCAGTCCTGCTTGGGAACGAAGCTGAAATTAACCGGCAGATTGTTGACCTGCATTTGGATCTGGGTGATGTCGAAATCTGCGACCCAATGACCAGCCCTAAACGAGGTGAATACATTGATAGTTTATTTGCACTGCGTCAGCGTAAGGGAGTAACCCGTGCTGGAGCCAAGCGGCAGATAAAATCAAATAACAACTACTATGGCGCAATGATGGTGCATAAAGGGGATGCCGATACCATGCTCTCCGGGATCAACCATCACTATCCAGAAACCATTAAACCGACTCTGGAGATTGTTGGCAAGCAAGACAACCTGTCGAAAGTTCATGGAATGTACATGATGGTTTTCAAGAAGAAAGTCGTTTTTATTGCCGATGCCACCGTGACTATTGATCCAACCGCAGAAGAGTTGGCAGAAACGGCTATTCTAGCTGCAGAAAAAGTTCGTCAGTTTAACATAGAGCCCAAAATAGCCATGCTTTCTTTCTCTAACTTTGGCAGCACTAATCATCCGGCAGCAACAAAGGTCAAAAAAGCCACTACCCTGGTTAAACAACTGGCTCCTGACTTGATCGTTGATGGTGAAATGCAGGCAAATGTCGCTCTTGATCCAGAACTGACAGAATCACAATACTCGTTCTCAATGCTTAAAGGTGATGCGAACGTCTTTATCTTCCCTGATCTACAATCTGGCAATATCAGCTATAAGTTGCTTAACAAATTAGGGGGAGCTGATGCTGTTGGTCCAATCCTGATGGGAACAAAAAAACCAATTCATGTACTGCAACGTGGTGATGATGTTGCTGATATTGTCAATATGGCAGCTGTTGCCGTTGTTGATGCTCAAGAAAACGAGATATAATCCAGACAACACCTGAAACTATTTGCACACAACGGGAGTTTTCACTTTGGAAACTCCCGTTTTTTTACTACAATCAACCTCCGCGACGGCTTTTTTTGCTAGTATAAAAAAATCAATAAAGAGCTTAACGCTAGTTTAAACAACTTTGCAGTAATCTCGGAACTGTCCCCAGCACCATCGGGGGCTGTCCCGAGAGTTTACGAGCCATGAAAATGTGGAGGTTTGCACCACAAAAGCCTGAGACAGTCCCGTATTTGCTGCCAATTACCCTTAAACTAGCGCCATTCGGGACACCCCCGGTTTTGTTTCTATTTATACTGATACTGAACTGTCACCATTTCCCTATAACCCGGAAAAATCTTTAGTGCGAGGAAAACCATATGAAATATTGCAGTACCAGAGGTCAAGTTCATGGATTAAGTTTCAGTGCTGCAGTCATGATGGGGCTGGCGGATGATGGAGGATTACTTCTCCCTGAAGATATTCCAGTATTATCAAAAGATGAGCTACAGAAACTCCGCAATCTACCCTACCCTGAATTAGCCTTCCAGATCATATCGAAGTATGCCACCGATATTCCTGTCACCGATTTGAAAGATATCATAGATCGCTCTTATGCCAGCTTCGACCATCCACAGATCACTCCGGTTGTGAAACTGGATGACCTATATATTCTTGAACTGTTTCACGGTCCAACCCTTGCGTTCAAAGATGTAGCATTGCAGTTTCTCGGAAATTTGTTTGAATACTTATTGGGCAACAGTGGTCAGCAAATGAACATTATCGGCGCAACCAGTGGTGATACCGGTAGTGCAGCTATATATGGGGTCAAGGGAAAACAGAGAATCAACATCTTCATCCTGCATCCCAAGGGTAAGGTTTCCCCTATCCAGAAAATGCAGATGACCACTATCACCGATGCCAACGTGTTCAACATCGCAGTTGAAGGAACATTCGATGATGCCCAAGCGATCGTCAAGGAAATTTTCGGTGACCTCGACTACAAGAATAAACATGCTCTGGGGGTCGTAAACTCGATCAACTGTGCGCGACTCCTGGCTCAAGTGGTCTACTATTTTTACGCCTTTTCCCAGGTTCAGAAGGCAACCGGTGCCAAAGAGGTTGAATTTTCGGTGCCGACCGGTAACTTTGGCGATATTTTCGCTGGCTATATCGCCCGCAAGATGGGTCTGCCGATTAAAAAACTGATTCTCGCCAATAACATCAACAACATTCTCAGCCGTTTCGTCACCGAGGGTGATTACTCGGCTGCCGAGGTGCATCACAGTTTATCGCCGTCGATGGACATTCAGATAGCAAGCAATTTTGAGCGTTACCTCTTTTACCTCTACGACAAGGATGCCTATCGCCTCAATGCTGCGATGGAGACCTTCAAACTAAACGGCATACTGCCGGTTTCGAGTGAAGAACTGACTCGGACACAACAGATCTTCGCTGCGGCCTCGATTAATGATGAAGAGACCCTCGCGGCAATTGGCAGATTTGCCGACAAGACCGGATATATCCTCGATCCACATACGGCGATCGGGGTCGAGGTCGGACAACGGGTGCGGAGTGGTGACTGCCCACTGATCTGTCTGGCGACAGCCCATCCCGCCAAGTTTGGCGAAACGGTCAAAAAGGCCACTGGTCTCGATCCTGCCTTGCCACCAGCTTTTCAGGGAATCGACAAACTGGAGGAAAAATTAGTAACCCTGCCTGCTGAGATAGAAGCGATTAAACAGTATGTTGATGCGCACGTATTGACCTGATTGCCGCCCCGCTTTTCGTGCTACAAAAAACTCGTCGATCATTTTTGATGCGATCTCCGCTCTGCTTGGGGATCTTGGCCACACAATCAAAACCTTGGACAGTCTGATGTCGATAAATATCATAGCCATAAGGATCAGCTTCATAAACAAAGTGCGGTTTGTAGTTCAACGAAACCAGCTTTCTGACGACTTTGTCGAGAGCTGCCAAGCAGCCGTCAACCTTACCGGATGACCAGCGACAACTACAATTCCCACCTGACGACAATTATATTTCCCGTTTGATACCGAAATCGGTTATTCAAATTCTCCATGGAGGATTCGGATGATCACAGACAATCAAGTGAGGAAATTGATGAAGCATCTGCAAGGAGAAGAGACACTGGAGATGGCGGCTGCCAAGTCGGGAATGGATGAGAAAACCGCTCGTAAATACCGCAAATCGGGCAAAAGACACAGGCATACAGTCCGGTGATGTTGAGCAGTGGATCAAGCACTCATGCTGCGCGGTAGTCGTAATTTCGTGACCCGTGTTAGTTCCCAGATTAGCCTGCACGTAATTTCCTGATTATCTTGATACTTCTTTCTGATTATTTTGATAAAACGCCCCGGAGGCTGATGCCGCTTCCGGGGCGTTGATGTTGTCGGCTTGGTTAAAACGGTTCGTCGTTGTTTTCCGCTTCCAGGCAGTGGCCGTCGTCATGCGCCGCGAGTTGGCGGCAATAGTCCTTCAGGAGCTGCTCCATCTGCCGGAGCAGATCGAACAGCTCGGCGGCAACCTGTCTGTGTTCGTCTTCTGTCATTGGCGCACCTCCCTCAGAAGAGTTCCGTGGCCGCCTGCCGCACATGCTCGGCGGTGACGACTTGAGATTTTTCGCTGGTGGCGGCGACCAGAGACCCTCTGGCCAGATGGTTGGCTTTGCGGAACAGGCCACCGGAGCCCTGATGGATGGCCGTGACGGCCTGGTCATCAAAGGGGAAATGGTTCAGTCCGGCGATTTTCAGGTGATGCTCCAGGTAGCACTCCATCCCTTCGCGGTTGACCTCCTGCAGATTTCTGCGGGCGACGATACGCGAAGCCAGCGGCACGGCGGTGCGATGCAGCAGGTTGTCGGCCAGGTTGTTCTGGCCGGCGAGGATGATCGGCAGATAGGGTTTGGAATCCCCTTCGAACTGGGTCAGGGTGTGCAGTTCGGCAAAGACGTCGAGCCGTAGCAGGGAGGCCTCGTCGATGATCAGCAGCGGTTGCTGTTTCTTGCTCTGCACCAGGTTCAGAATCTGGGTGCGGATCAGGCCGGTGAGGATGGCGCGGGACGAGGAGGCGGTCTGGATATCGAGTTCGGCCAGCAGTTGCCGGAAGACCTCCAGGATCGAACCGGAGGTGGCGGTGACCCACAAGGGTTTGTACTTGGAGGGATGTAACTGACCTGCCACCCAGCGCAGGGCGGTCAACTTGCCGGCACCGACCTCGCCAGTGATCAGGACGATGGCGCCCAGTTCGATGGTGTAGAGAATCCGCTGCAGAACTTGGAGCAGATCATCCGTCTTGAGGATCGCCTCCAGCGGCAGATCGGCGGCAAAGGGCTGACCTTTGAAGCCGAAGAAGCTGTGATAGCTCATGGCTTCTCCTCCCGTCTGGCAAACGACAACTGTCCCTGACGAACGCCGGTTTCTGTCGTTGAGTCTTTCTGCTCGCGGCCGACTTTGGCGTTGATGTGGGGATCGAGCAGTACGAGAAAGCCCTGTGGTTCTCCGTGTAGCACGATCTCGACCTTGGTTGGGGTCTCTTCGTGAAACAGCAGACCGATCTGCTCGCCGATCAAGCGGGTCGGAGCCTCGAAGCAACGACCGTTGATGGAAGCACTGCGGTCTTTGTTGACTCAGCGGAGAACCTCCTTGCGGAAGTGATCGTCCAGATCGACAGGCGACTTGCGGATCAATTCCAGATGGGAAGCGAACCGCTCCAGTGGAGGCTGGCCGGTGGAGGAATGGGGACGACGGTGATAGGTCTGCCGGATCCAGTGATCCAATGCTTGGTTGAGGTCTTCGAGTGTTTCTCCGGTAAAAGCTGACAGCAACTGACTTCTGACGGTGCGGAAGAACGGCTCCTCGCTATTCCGAGTGGGTAATGGTATGAAAGCTGATTTCCATAACCTCGGAGTTTAACTCACATGAATCCTGAATCATTATTTGCAGTAGCTCTTGGCATCACTCCTCCGTGGGAGGTTGAGGGATTGACTTTTCCAAAGAGAACAAGCGCCTTGATATAAAGATCGGTTTCAGTCGCGGTGCCACCTTTGCCTGTCCTGTCTGCGGGGTATTAACTACGCGGATGCATTCTTCCGCGTCTTATCTTTTCTGGATGCCAAACCAGCCTCAGAACTGAGGTGTGGCTACGACTGGCTGAAGATTATCGCTAATCAGGAAAAGCCTTTAGTTTAGAGTCCTGACGACATCCCCCGGGGCATGATCTTGGTGTAACTGCCTGGCGATATTGGATATGTTGGTTAGTAATATTCACCTGCAGGGTAATCCTATTTTTCTGAGGGCTGTCACAAGAGATCAATCGTAGAACTGCTCCCATATCGAGCAGAAATATTTTTGTCATCTTATTCCCGTTTCTCTGATTAATTCTTCAGTGAAACTCATAACATCACCGTCAAGGTGAATCCTTATTAAATGAATCTGCAGCGCAGGAGTTCCCCAATTTTCTAAATATAAAAACATATTATCATCGCCCATACGGTTGCTCGATGATAACGAGCCTACCATGTACTGGGTAAAAGAACTATGGAGATAAAGATCTGTACTTTTTCTCAAGGTCAGCAGATGGGTGTGTCCACAGAAAATATCCTCAATATGATGTTTTCTGACAAAATCAGCCAATAATAAAGGATTCAAGAGTGGTGTAATGTCTCCGACCAGAATCGAGTGGTGAATCAACAGGATGGACTTATCATACTTCATCCGTGTGATCTTCGCTGAGATGGTTTTTAGAACTTCCTCTTCAACAAAACCTTCATCCTGGTAAAGAATATTAGAATCGATACAGACAACCAGCACGGTCATGCTATCAATGGTCACCAGCTTAATATAGTTAAGATCCGTGAAAAGATTTTCTGTTTTGGTGATATCCTGCTGTAAATAAAGGTTTTTCTTGGTTGTCAGTTCTGGTCTTAATGGAAGAATAGTCTCACTATGATCAATGTATTTCTTGAAAAAATCATGTGCTCGCATATTTCTTTTATCATGGTTGCCGATAATGGAGATAACATTTTTACAGGTAATACTCTTCAGGAACTGTTCTGCCTCCTGATATTCACTTTCCAGTCCATCGGAGGTATTGTCTCCCGTATTAATAACCAGATCAGCAGGATATGAGTTGATTTTCTCCAGCAACATTTTATCATTACCATCCCAATGGCGTGTTCCAAAATGGAGGTCGGATATATGTAAAATATTCACAGCAGTTTTCCTCTGTTAAGCGTGATTTCCTTGATCAAATTCAAGTGTCTTAGTGTTGTATCACGCATTATTGACACCCAAAATGCCAGCGCTATTCACCCTCAAACTTACGAAAATCTGTCCTCGACCAGCCGATTCCTTGCTACGCCACGTATTCTCTCGGACAGCCTCCCAAGGGTGAATGATGTGTAATACACTATATTGAGTTTATTGCCAATTGTTTATCAAAACTTTGAAGTTGAGATCCTCTTTTGTTTTCACCCGACAAATCCTTCGCCCCGTTCTCAAATATTCCTAGAAATTTTAAGGGGAAGGGCTGAAAAGTTGTCAGAAACCCTATCCTGCAAGTGTGTGGTATTGCGTGTGTTCTATCAGACAACATCTGCATCGCCGCATGAAATGAGCCTGTCAGTGTGGAAAGTCAAATCGGCCAGGCTTTGCTCCTGTATGGATACCATTCTTGATCACCGTTTTACCATTGACTATGACTCTGGCTATTCCTGACGGAAAGTGCTCTGGAGACTGGTATGTGCCCCGGTCGGTGATGGTCTCGGGGTCAAACAGTACGGCATCAGCCTGGAACCCTTTCTTGATGAGTCCTGCATGGGTAAGCCTGAGGCGTTGGGCGGTTAAGCCTGTCATCTTGTGAATGGCTTCCTCAAGGGTCAAAACCCTCAGTTCCCGGACAAAGCGGCGGATCACCCTGGGGAAAGTACCGTAAAGCCTGGGATGGGGTTTGCCTGTGGTAAAACTGCTGTCCGATCCCACCATTGCAAAAGGGAGCTTGAGAAATGTTGCCAGATTCTCTTCGTTCATGGTCTCGGAGATAATTTTGACCCCGTTGGCGCCCTGCTCCATGAGATCGAGGATGAGATCAAAAGGATCAACTTTCTTTCCCTTTGCTATCTGGGCAACAGTTCTCCCCTCAATATTGTTCTGTCCGTCGAAATCGAATCGGGAGATGGTAATCTTTTCCCAGCCAGCATTGTGATACATGTTCTCCCAACCAGGGATCCCATGCTTGATATCGTGAATTATTTTTGCTCTTTGCGCAGAGTCATGCATCCGTAGGATCAGCTTTTCCACTCCACCCTCAATGGCCCAAGGCGGAACTAATGCAGTTAACGAGGTTCCGGACGATGTATAGGGGTAGACATCACAGGTCATGTCAATGCCCCGATTTCTGGCATCCAGAATTTTTTTGATGACCTGGTCGACAAGCCCCCAGTTTTTGTGCCCCGTTATCTTGAGATGAGAAATTTGAACCGGAACCCCAGACTGTTCGCCGATGCTAATGGCCTCATCAATGGCAGCCAGGATCTCTTCTGCCTCATTGCGCATGTGAGACGCATAAAATCCCCCCTTTTTTGCCACGACACGGCAGAGTTCGACCAGCTCAGGGATCTTGGCAAATATACCCGGCGCATAGATCAGACCTGTGGACATACCTGATGCGCCATGATTCATGGCTTCTTCCATCAGGAATTTCATCGTTTCCATCTGTCGCTTATCCGGAATATTTTTTGAAAATCCCATGGCTGCCATGCGCAGCGTTCCATGGCCGATAAGCCCCATTAAGTTATTGGACAGTCCAAATTTTTCGAGTAACTTCCTGTAGTCATTAAGTGAAAATTTACCCATGGAATCTGTATGCTTGTCTAAGTTGACGAGATTTCCCTGAAAGTCGATGTCCCCTGCCTTAGAGGTCGTGGGGGAGAGGGATATCCCACAATTTCCGATAACCTCGCGGGTTACGCCCTGCTGCAGTTTAATTTCGGAAAGGGAATCCATCTTCCAGAAATCATCTGAATGGGTGTGGATATCGATGAACCCGGGCGCTATGACCAGTCCTTTGCCGGAAACGGTTTCCTTTGTCTCTGCTGCTTCAAGTGAGGGGTTGATGGCGGAAAAAATTTCATCTTTTATGCCGACATCTCCTGTCCACCCCGGTGCTCCGGTTCCATCAATGATCGTTGCCTGTTTTATGATCAGATTATACATGTTATCGTCTCAGGAGTTTAGAATCTGCGTGTTTCAACGATTAATAACATTGTTTGTTTTTACTTGACCGACCTTAATACTCTTGTTAGTGTGCGCAGTGATGCGTGCGTGGATGTCTATCACATTGTGAAGGAGAAAGGCAATAGATTGATGAAAAAAGAAAATCTCGAAGAATTCACCTACGATGCCGTCCTGGATCTGATCCTGAGTCATCATTTTCAACCCGGTGAATTTCTATTGGAAACCGAAATAACTACCCTCTTGAATCTTAAAAGTAGAACGCCGGTACATCATGCACTGGGGCAACTCGCCGCAATGGGATTTCTGGATCGTAGAAATAAAAGAGGCTACTTCATTCCTTTGCCGACTCCTGAAGATGCGGAACAGGTTTATATTGTGCGTGAAAATATCGAATCTCAGTCTGCAATGTCTGCGGCATTTCATGCATCGGATGAAGAAATCAGAGAGCTTGAACTGATCATAGAAAAAGAAGCGGATATCAGGATGACCGGAGATATCGTTGCCTACTCTTCGATCAACGAAAACTTCCATTCCTGTATCGCCAGAATTTCCAGAAACAGATACCTCCAACAATTTTCCAAGCAAATTTTCTGGAGGTCAAACCTTTATGTCTTCTTTTTTCAGTACAAATTTAAGCTTGGAAAGAAGGGAGATTTGCAGAAGGATTCACCATTGCAACACCGGAAAATTTTGGAAGCGATTAAAGACAGAACTCCTGAAACAGCAGGCGAGTTAATGGCTGAGCATGTGCGTTGTACTTACAACAGTATCTGGGAGTAATAACCTGAATACTGCCCCCTAAAGGAGGTGATTAAGTCTCTGATGTCCGGTTCCTTCGCGATCGTTGATTTGTAAAACGATTATCATCCAATTTAAAATTTTGCAGGGAGGAAAACACTCAATGAAACTCTCAACATTAGTCACATCAATTGTAGCATTTGCGGTCATGGCAGCTCCCGCTGCTGCTGCAACGAGTAAAACACTGGATCTTGTCAAAAAACGTGGCAATTTACGCTGCC
>JAKIUD010000016.1:5000-54678 GCA_021647765.1 Desulfuromusa sp.
AACCTTGATTCCAGCGGCAGTTTCATAGATGCCACTACCGCGACCCGGGAGTCCTGGTGGGTAATTTGCCGGACGTAATAGACGAGATTCGCGATCCAGTATCGGCATGATTTCTTTTTTGTCCCAAATATGATTTCCACTGGTCACAACATCAACACCGGAATCAAACAATTCACGCAGGACAGACCCCGTCAGACCGTATCCAGCAGCAGCATTTTCACCATTAGCGACAACCAGATCAACAAAATGTCGATCAATCAAACGACCAAGGTTCTCTGCTAAAGTTCGCCTTCCCGCCCGGCCAACAATATCACCAATAAATAACAACCTCACAAAACACTCCAGATATGAAATCAGGGCTCGGGTCAAAATTTCCCATAAGGGAAAAAGCAACACGAGCCCTGCCTGTTCCTATTTTCCATGAAAAATCGACGCTTATTTGGCGTACTCGACAGCCCTGGTTTCACGAATAACATTAACCCGGATCTGTCCCGGGTAGGTCAGTTCCTGCTCAATTTTGCTGGCAATATCTTTTGCCAATACATGTGAATAATCATCCGTAACTTGATCACTCGACACCATGACCCGAATTTCACGACCAGCTTGAATCGCAAAGCAACCGGTCACTCCATCAAATGAGGTAGCAACCTGCTCCAGATCACGTAACCGCTTGACATAGGTTTCCAAGGTCTCTCTGCGTGCTCCGGGACGTGCGCCAGACAAGGCATCTGCTGCCTGGGTTAAAATCGCCAGAACTGTTTCCGGTTTTTCATCCTCATGATGTGCTGCAATAGCGTGGACAATTTGGGGTGATTCGCCATACTTGCGTGCAAGATCACCACCATTGACCGCATGGGAACCTTCCATCTCGTGGCTGACTGCCTTACCAATATCGTGGAGCAAACCAGCACGCTTTGCCTGCTTAACATCGCCCCCCAGTTCAGCAGCCATCATGCCGCACAGGAAAGCTACCTCAATCGAATGTACCAGCACATTTTGTCCATAGGAGGTTCGATACTTGAGCATCCCAAGTAACTTTATAATTTCAGGATGGATACCATGCACCCCGACATCAAAAGTTGCCTGCTCACCTGCCAGGCGGATTTCCTCGGCAACTTCCTCCTGAGCTTTCACAACCAATTCCTCTATTCGTGCAGGATGGATTCGACCATCAGCAATCAGTCGCTCCAACGAAATTCTGGCGACCTCCCTACGGACAGGATTAAACCCGGAAATCACAACAGCCTCAGGAGTATCATCGATAATGAGATCAATCCCGGTTGCTGCTTCAATGGCACGAATATTCCGCCCCTCACGTCCGATGATCCGCCCTTTCATTTCATCCGATGGCAAAGGAACAACACTGACGGTCTTTTCTGCAACAAAGTCTCCAGCATAACGTTGAATTGCCAAGGCCATAATCTTTCTCGCCTTTTTATCGGCAACTTCATGAGCCTCTTCTTCAATTTTTCTAATTCCCCTGGCGGCATCGTGGCGTGCTTCGCTCAACATTGCATCAATTAACTGCTGTTTGGCTTGCTCGGCACTCATACCAGAGATATTTTCCAGTTTATTCCGTTGCTCAGTGTAGATCTGGTCAATTTCACGGTTCTTTTTCTGTAACTGATCACTACGTTCGCGATGTTGAGCTTCCTGACGACTCAACTCTTCACTCCGCTTCTCAATATTGTCCTGCTTGCGTTCGAGATTTTCCTCCTTCTGTTGAAGACGATTTTCTTGAACCTGAATCTCTTTGCGTAACTGACGAGCCTCCTGTTCCCAATCGGTCTTCGCCTGCAGAACCACATCCTTAGCTTGAATAGCAGCCTCTTTACGAAGGGAATCAGCGTCCTTTTCTGCGTCGCTGACAATTTTTTCTGCTTCAACCTTAGCATTGTTAAGCGTTGATTCAGACAGTTTCCGACGCAAAATCATACCGAGAAAAACACCCACAGCCAAGGCCGCGAGAATGAATATTGTTGTTAAATTATCAGCATGCACAGTAATATCCTCTCTTTGCAGAGTTTATAATGAACCCGCCATCCTAAATATGACAGGGAATGAATCTTCTTTCCGTTGCAATAAAATCTACCGTTTGATCGTGTGCTTCAATTGGCAGACCATCACAGAGCTGCCCTTCAAAACAGAGTCCAACCGTGACACTTCCTGCTGGTTTTCCGGCTAGCTGCCGATCATAAAAGCCACGCCCATATCCTAAGCGATACCCACGCAAATCAAAAGCAACACCAGGAACGACAATGAGGTCAAGATCAGTAATAGTTGCTCTTTCTCCCACCCCCGGTTCAGCGACACCAAAAGCCCCGGACACCAGTTTATCAAGTTTGTGCACTTCAATAAATTCCAGTTCATCACCAACGACTTTTGGATAATAAACTCGCTGATTCAATTTTCTGGCTGCAGTAAAAATCTGCTCCGTTGCCACCTCATTATGAATCGGGCTATAGAGTGCAAGAGTCCCCGCCCGGGCAAAAGGGGCTGAAGCGATCAACTGCTGCTGCGCCTGATGGCTGAAACGGAAACATAACACCGGATCCAATTGTTTACGCCAAGTTAGAAACCGTTTCCGAACCGTTTTTTTTTCCATATCAATTGAGTCTTTTGTAAAAGTCGTCATCCTCGTGAAAACGGGAACCCAGATTTTGACAAATCCAAGAAACCTCTGGATTCCCGCCTACGCGAGAATGACAGTCTCTGAATTTTAAAGGCTTTTACAAGAGGCTCTTCAGTAAAGACAGTTACAGGCGTTCAGAGCAACAGAAAATGGAGGGGGCACAAAAGAAAGGGGAAATAGACTATAGAATGCAAATCCAAATATCAGGCATGGTATCAGTTAAAACTATCCATACCTGAAAATCAGCAGATATTTTCTTCGCCAACTAACCAGAATTATCTGCACCAACAAAAACTACAAAAAGGATCGCAACGCCCCTACCAAAGGCAGGGTTTGAAACGCCTTAACAGGCGTACGTGTCTATACTTAATTATATTGTGCCGTACCAAATCTATCTAAAAGCCCTGATCACAGGGTCACTACAACCGCTTTTCTAACATTATGTGACCGATAATACATTTTAATTATCAACTTTAGCAACCAGAATTATTGGAAACAGCACGTTCTAAGTGTTCAACAAGCTGTTCCAAGCGGCTATCTCGCCCTTCTAAATCCTGTTTTTTTTGATCCAGCAATTGTAAATGCTGACCGGCAAGATTCAGTAAGGTCAAAACTGTCAGGTCTCTTGTATCAACAGACATACCAGCACCTGTCTCTGCCAATTTTTCTTCAATAAACCTGACCACCCGCTGCACTTGATCCTCAGATTCTTGACTACGAAAACTATATTCACGACCCAGAATGCTAATTTGAACGCTGGAATTCAAGATTCCTCCAGTTGGACATTATCAAGACGCTTAAGTATCCGATCGATCTCTTCAAGAAGGTAGCTCCGCTCTTCTTGCCACTTCATCTTTTCTATTTGAAGAGTGTCATTATTAACTTTCAGACGACTGTTTTGCTCGAGCAATATCTCAATTGCACTCTCTAACCGATCTAAAATTTCCATTTTCAAATATCCCCACCCAGAAGTTCAAGTTGTTTTTCTTGTTTAGCTCACTCACTATCAAATAGCACTGAAATAAACATTTCGGCATCAAAGGGTCGTAAATCATCAATCTTCTCTCCAATACCGACAAAACGAACCGGTACTTGCAACTCTGCAGCGATAGCGATGATAATTCCCCCTTTGGCGGTGCCATCCAATTTTGTCAGGGCAATTCCATCCAGTGGTACGGCTTGATTAAATAATTGAGCCTGAGTTAAGGCATTTTGTCCTGTTGTTGCATCAAGAACCAAAAGAACCTCGTGGGGAGCTCCAGGAATTTCCCGATCAAGAACCCGACGAATTTTTTTCAGTTCTTCCATCAGGTTGACTTTTGTATGCAAACGGCCAGCGGTATCAAGCAACAAAATATCTGCTTTGCGAGCAACGGCGGCCTTGGCTGCATCAAAAGCTACCGCGCTGGGATCGGCTCCCTCAGTATGACTGATGACCTCTACCTCAGCCCTTTCACCCCAAATCTGTAATTGCTCTGCTGCGGCCGCACGGAAAGTATCTCCAGCACCAAGAATAACCTTTTTACCATCTAAGGCAAATTGGTTGGCTAACTTACCTATTGTCGTCGTTTTACCAACACCATTGACACCAATGACCATGATAACAAAAGGAGCTGCACTGGTAACATCTAATGGTTTACTTTCAAAGGTTAATATTTTCCTCAATTCATCGATCAGCAACTGACGCACCTGGCTGGGGGAGATCAACTCACTTCTTGCCTGACTCGACTCCAAAGATCCAATCAACTGTTGCGTTGTTTTAATTCCTAAATCGGCAGTGATCAAAATTTCTTCGAGTTCTTCAAGCAAATCTTCATCAATAGAGGTGCGACTGCGTAATAAGCTGTCAACCCGACCTACTAACGAAGACTGGGTTTTGGATAGACCACGTTTGAGTCGTTCCAGCAGACTCAAGCTTTCTTCGAGCTCTTCTTCCGGTTCTGGTTCTAGAACGGACTCTTCCGCAGGTTCAAATTCTATAGCATCGTGCTTTTCTGTTTGTTTTTTTTGTTCTTCTGCTTGCGCTATTCCGTCATCACTCTCTTTAGATCTTCTGAATGATTTCAGAAGAAACAGGACAAACAGCAGAACAACAACCGTGACTCCAAGATATAAAATAGCAAAGGCCGCTAATTGCCGGTATTCTTCTGGAACCCCGACAGAAGCCAGCAACTGCGACAAACTTAAAATAACAGCATTGAGCCATTCCACCATATCGACCCAAGGTAACGATCTAAACCATTCCATATACTTTCAAATCCTTAACAATTTAAACTGTAATATTTCAACAATCATTCAAATTCACCACGTAATTCTTCAATACAACAGCGCATTTTATATGTTGCACGGGCGGTAATTGACTCCAGCCCCAACTGCAATATCAGCAGATAGTCTTTGGTTAAGGGGGCAATTAAAGTTTTATTCTGATCGGTACGAATGACAACATCCTCAAGGGCACCACTGTCAACCCGGGATAGTGCATCCCGCAGGAGACTGAGAATGATCCCACTGTGTGCACCAAGAACTTTGATATCATACTCATCGACCCGCGCAACCTGATCAACGGACTCCCCCTCCCAATCAATAATTATCGCCCCCCGAGCACCAGGAATATCTTCTAACAACCGATTCAATAATGATTTAAATGGCATGACAGACCTCGTTGGTCAAAACACTACATCAATCTATGCAGACAGAGCGTTATCAACAACCCCGGAAGGGGCATCATTGATGCGCACAGAAACCAATTTTGATATTCCTGGTTCCTGCATCGTAACTCCGTACATAACATCGACAATCCCCATAGTTCGCTTACTATGGGTGATAATAATAAATTGTGACTGTTTTGTCATCTCTTTGACGATATCGGCAAAGCGGTCGATATTAGCATCGTCCAGGGGAGCATCAACTTCATCGAGAATACAGAACGGAGTTGGTTTGATCAAAAACAGTGAAAAAATTAACGCCACAGCTGTCAGAGCCTTTTCTCCCCCGGAGAGTAAATTGACACTCTGCAAACGTTTTCCTGGTGGCTGGACAATTATATCAACACCTGTTTCAAGTAAATCACTCTCATCTGTCAACCGTAATTCAGCCTTGCCGCCATTAAATATTCGGGGGAAAACCTGCTGGAATTTCATATTGACCTGTTCAAATGTTTCCTTGAAGCGTCTTCTTGTTGTCCGATTGATCTGGGTGATCGCTTTTTGTAAATCGTCCAAAGATTGATTCAAATCATCGCGCTGCTGTAATAAGAAATCGTAGCGCTCTTCTTGTTCACGATACTCATCTATCGCCATCAAGTTGACTTCGCCGAGCGATTCGATACGCTGCTGTAACCGCTTTAATTGCTGCTGTTGCCGTTCCAGCCCGTCTTCAGTCGCTTCAGGAACCAGATGCTCCAGTAAATCAACGCGATAGCGCTCTAAAATTCCCTGGCGAACATGCTCAGCATCAACCTGCAGCTCATGGTGTCGAAGTTGTAACTGTGAAACGGCCTTGCGTAATTCTTCAGCCTCTGAACGGACTCGGCGCAACTGCTCGCGAAACTCATCCAATCGCAAACGCTGCTGCTCAGATCGATCACGAATTGTTTCATTGCTCTGCTGCTGCTCAGCCCGTCGATTTAAAAGCAGATCAAGTTCAACTTGCAGGTGCTGATTTTTCTCCTGAAGCTGTTGTCGAGAATCAAGTCCATCTTTCTTGCGCTGCTTAAGCTGGACAATACGCTGCTCAATCTCCCGTTGCTGCTTTTCAATCCGTGACAGGGTCTCACCCGTGGCATGGTGTTGCTGCTGCAAAGAGGCCAAACCTACACGCTGCGCAGTCAACTCATTTCGAGAACTATCGAGTTGAGCCCGCAATTCAGTTAAAGCCTGCTGTCGCTGCCGAGAAAGATCCTCCAATTGTAGCTGTCGTTTTTCAAACTGTCGACTCCCTTCTGACAACTGTTCTTTTTCCTGTGTCAGTGCTTCCCGCCCCTCATCAATCTGTTCCAAATCAAAAACCAGCAACGCCAGACGTTTATTCAAATGATCATCTTCAGTCTGTAACCCCTGACGATCTTTGGCAAGATCCAGTGCTTGTAATTCCAAACGATGCCTTTCAGAAATTGCCGCCTGTTGAGCCTCCTCCAATTGAAGAAGATGTTCCTGTAATTGTTCCAGATCCTTTTGACTGGCAGAAAATTCTTTGTCCAATCTGGAAATTTCACCTGTAATTTCATCTAGTTGTCGTTGCCTCCGCAATAAGCCCGTCTCGCTGGAACCTGTCGTGCCTCCAGTCAGAACCCCCTTCCAGTCAAAGCACACCCCTTGCCGATCAACAAGCATTACCCCCACGGGAAGGGTCTCCTCAAAATACTCGGGAACGGCATCAACCAGAAATACTCCCGAAAGAAGTTGGCCAACAAGTTGCTCAGATCCTTGTTCCGGAGTGACCAGACGGGTCAACGGAATACCAGTGGCAAACGTGACCATTGGTAAATGACGCAACGGAAAAAGCAGTGTCGCTCGAGCCTGTTGTTCTTTCAGGGATAATAAGATTGCAGCAATATCTGAAGAATTATCCACAGGAACAGCTTGAAGCCGCGCACCTAACACCATCTCTACGGCAACTTCAAACTCTGCAGAAACCTTTAATAGGTCGGCAAAGATGTTTTTCCCAGCAGAATTTTCCTTTAAAAGAATCCGGGTTCCATCTCCATAGCCTTCAAAATTGCGCTGTAGAGCCGTCAATGATTCCTTGATCGAGTGATTATTTCCTAATTGTTGGCGTAGCTTATTTTGCCTCGTTGTTTCTTTATCCAGCAATTCTCTCTGCTGCGCAAGTTGATCACTCAAGCCCTCGGTTCGCTCATTCAAACTATCCTGTAGGGTACGAACCTGTTCCAAATTTTCAATTAATTGCTCGCGGCGAACCTGTAATTCAATTTGTTGTTCCTGAATGTTTTGCGAATCCTTATATGTATATTGGCGACGCTCCGCCTCTGCGCTAAGGCGCCGGTCAATTTCATCGCGACGATTTGCCAGCCGGTTGGCCTGGGTAAACAGATCAAGCAATTCACTGCGGCACTCCTCAAATTGAGCATTTAATTGTTGTTCTTGAGACAAACTGTTTTTTAATCCCGCTTCACGCTTCTTAACTTCATTCCGCAGGGTTTCCAGTTTTTCGGCAAAGACTTTATCTTGTTGCTGCAACTGAAGATGTTCTTTCTCCAACTCAGCCAACCGGCCAGTATTGTCTATCAGCTCCCCTTGAAGCTCTGTCTCCTGGGCAGAAAGTTGTTCCTGCTGCCGAATCGTCATTGTCCGTTCACTCTCAACCCGCTGAATTTCAGAACCTAAATGATAGATCTTTTCCTGAGCCTGACTATACTCAGCCTCTACCAGAGACAAATGCAGTTGCTGCTCTTCAAGCTGGAGATCTTCCTCCTCTAACCGCGCATCAAGTCGGGAAAGGATCGTTGCTTGCTCCTGTTCCCGTTGAGAGGTCAAGCTAAGTTCAGCACTTATTTTTTGAAAACGATTCCCCGCCAGGCTGAGTTCAATCTGCTTAACCTCCCCCCGATAATTACGAAATTTTTCCGCCCTCTGAGCCTGACGTTTAAGGGTACTCATTTGCCGCCTGACTTCGGTAATAATATCTCCAAGACGGGTCAAATTTTGCCTGGTTGCATCCATTTTTCGCAAAGCTGTTTTTTTGCGTGATTTGAATTTTGTCACCCCGGCCGCTTCTTCAATCAAAGCACGCCGCTCCTCCGGCTTAGCACTGACCAGCATTCCGACCTTACCCTGTTCAATAATCGAATAGGCTCGGGCACCAACCCCGGTATCCATAAACAACTCGGTAATATCAAGCAAACGGCAAGGGGTTTTATTAATCAGATACTCACTCTCACCACTTCGGTAAAGCCGACGAGTGACCATAATTTCAGTAAAATCTTTATAGGCCGCGGGGCAGAGTCCAGCTCGATTATCAAAAATAATTGACACCTGTGCCAAGCCGTGCGGCTTACGGGTTTCACTGCCACCAAAGATAACATCTTCCATCATCCGCCCACGTAGATGACGAGCGTTCTGTTCCCCCATGACCCAACGAATAGCATCCACAATATTGCTCTTGCCACAGCCATTCGGGCCAACAATACCGGTAACTCCCTGTTCAAAATCGAGAGATACTTTGTCAACAAAAGATTTGAAACCAATGATATCAAGACGTTTGATTTTCATATCAAGATTAAAGAAGTTCCTTCGGATATTAAACCCTCTGGAAAAACGCAGAGAAGGTTCCTTTTAACATGGTGTGTTCAATTTTCACGGGGCGCCATGTTATCAGGGGGGTGAAATCATGTAAAGAATAGAAGTCCATCGTATTGCTCTTGCTGGTCAGAATCAGAACCGTTATGATAAGCATGAGACCTCGACAGTAAACTTTCCACGGGAATAGCCACAATGAATCGATCAGCAGCACAAGTTTTGACCAGAATTATCTGTTACCTGCTGGTACTTCTCACTACAATTTTCACCCTGATAATTATTTTTCTCAGCCAACTTGATATAAATGATTACCGTCTTTCACTTGAACAGCAACTAAGCTCCACACTGAACCAGCCGGTGCAAATTGGCCACAGCTCACTGACCTTCAGTCGGGGATTGGCTCTTGCGCTGGAAGATCTGCAGATCGGCCCAGATCACGCAATCCTGGCTGATATTCCACATATCACGGCGACATTAAAAATCGCACCTCTCTTCAATGGACAATTTATCCTCGATCAAGTCCAGATCGACAACCCAAAATTTAAACTCTGGCTTCCATTTCCTGAGCGTCCATCCAAAGGAACATCCCAGCGATTAATCAATTCATTGGGAATCAGAACCCTGACTGTTCATAATGCCAATCTAAAAGTTTTTCAAAAACAGCAGGACGGTGCTGTACTGCAACTGGAGCTAGCTAACCTTCATGCTATCCTCCGAAGCTGGAAACCTGAAAAAACCGGGAAACTGGTGGTTAGTGGGCAGTTACAAAAATATGGAGCTGATTTTCTGTTAGAAACCAGCCTCCCTTCAAGTCGGAATCCGGATATCTGGAGAAATGAGGAGCTTAAAACCCAGCTCACAATCAATGGGTTGTCGACCGAAAACATTCCCCTATTGCAGAAACAGGGATTTCCTGAATCCAGCAATTTAAACTTGAAGATTCAAGGCGTTCCAGGCACAGGGACAACCTTCACCACAACACTGTCTGGTTCCGGCAATAATGAACCATTATTTTCACTTTCAGGTCGTTGGACATCTTCAAGCCAGCAAGATTCACTGACCAAACTAAAAGGGAAATTACGCAAAATTCCACTCAGCGGTGAATTTCACTTTATCCGACAAACAAAGAAATATTTTCTGGGCGGGCGTTTTGGAGCAGAAAACGTCGTCTTAACCCCGGAACTTCTAGAAGCATGGCATATTCCCAATGCCGACAAATTTATTTATGGAGAATTGGATCGCCTCATTGTCACCCTGGATAAGAGTTGGAATCCTGTAAAAAAATTCTCGGGTCTACCACGCATCGATGCCGAAATAACCCTCTGCAATCTTGAATGGGATGATCCTCAGTTGGCGCAGCTGGAGGATTTATCTGTTGAACTTTCTCTGGAAGATAAAACCATCAGTATTCGTGATGGGATTCTAATTTCTAATGGTCAAAATGTTGATTTTTCAGGTGAAATCACCAATCTATTTCAACATCCGCAACTTGACTTAAAGTTTAAATTCAACCCCCGGATAGATGATTACATCTCTCGGCTTGATCTCCCTGCTGACTGGAGCATAACTGGAAATATTCCTGGTACTCTTAGTTTAAATGGCACCCTTTTCAGTCCAGATTTTCAACTACAAACCGACTTAAATTCAACCAAATTTCAATTGGGAACGCTATTTCATAAACAGCTACACGACCCCGGGACACTTCAGATCCGCGGTAGGTTCGCTGATAACCAGTTACAATTGGATCAGTTTTCTATCAGTTTAAACAACCTCGATATTTCTGGATCCGGCTATTTTCAACAAATTCAAGGCAGACTGGAATATCGTCTGGCGTTGGAACCCATTAGTTTCGGCAAGCTCAAACCATTTTCACCCTTGCTGCAACGTTTCCAGATCAAAGGTCAATTTGAGTCCATATTATCACAGCAACAAACAGGTCTACAGGGAACCTTATGGCTTAAGGATGTTGCTGCACACCTGACCTCTGCTATTGGTGGTCTGAACAGAACAACTGGTGAAATCAATCTGGATAGCCATGGTTTCACCTTTCAAAACCTTCGAGCATCCCTGGGAAAATCGGATTTTATCATCAACGGAGTATTCAGTGACTGGAAAAATCCGCAACTCAGTCTGGATCTCAGTAGCAAAAAAGTTCGTGCCCATGACCTGATATTTCCAAACCCGCAACTCACCCTTTATGACCTGGACGGGCATCTACAAATCAATGCTGATGGTATCAGTTTTTCTCCAGTTAAAGTCCGATTGGAAGAAAACACCCTGGCAACAGTCAATGGTACTGTCAGCAATTTTAGTAACCCACAGATTTCCCTTGATATTCAATCCGACCGGGTTGATGTTCTGGATATTATCAATTTATTTTCCCACTCAAACTCAACAAAACCTGTTCACCGAGGGAGGAAAGGGGCACCGCTACGAATTAAAGTCTCAGCAAAAGAGGGAACTTTAGGCGGACTGATCTTCCAAAATGCTGAAGCGTTAATTGCAGGGGACAACAACCAGCTCACCATCTTTCCATTAAGTTTTGACAGTGGAAAGGGGTGGTGTAAAACCCGGGTAGAATTTGACTATGGAGAGAAGATTGCCCCACTTAAGCTATCCGGCCATGTGGAAGAAATCCGCGCATCAGTTCTGCATCGGGATATATTTAAAAAACCTGGCTTGATCAATGGTCTTTTAAGGGGAGATTTCTATATTGAAGGAAATCCGGGGAGTGATCATTTTTGGCAAGAAGCGAAGGGAGGGGTATATATACAGGTCAGAGACGGTACCCTAAAAAAATTTCATGGTCTGGCAAAAGTCTTTTCCCTGTTAAATGTCTCGCAGATATTTGCCGGAAAACTACCCGATATGGATAAAGAAGGGATGCCCTTCACATTGATGGAGGGAAGCATGCTGATTGGAGCTGGTCAAATCAAGACAGAAGACCTAAAGATCACCAGTGAAGCAATGAATCTTTCTGTGGTAGGAACACAGGGGATAGTCGACGATACGCTGGATTTTAATCTTGGAGTTATGCCATTGCGAACCGTTGATAAAATTATCACCTCAATTCCAATTGCTGGATGGGTTCTTGCAGGGAAAGATAAAGCACTGATAACGGCTCAGTTTAAAATTACCGGAACCAGTGAAAAACCGCAGGTGACCGCTGTGCCGATTGGTTCTGTTTCGAAAACCGTCTTTGGTATTTTCAAACGAACCCTTGGTCTCCCAGGGAAATTAGTAAAAGATATCGGATCTTTATTTAAACAAGAACCTGAGAAAAAGGTCGAACCATAAAACGTTGTATTGGGTAGGAACTAGCGTTTATCACCAACGTAAACCGTAGCAATTCCAAAAGTTTGATCGACATATTGCAGCCGTTGGAAACCTGCCTCACCCATCATGCGTGAGAATTCTTCCTGGCTGGGGAACTCAATCACTGAATCTGGTAGATACTGATAGGCGCTACGTTTGGACAACAGGCCACCGATAGTCGGTAAAATTTTCTGAAAATAGAGATAGTAGAGTTTACGAAACAGCTGGCTACGCGGATTAGAAAACTCAAGGATGACAACACTCCCACCCGGCTTAAGAACCCGGTACATTTCATTCAGACCAGTCTGGCGGTCGACAACATTGCGAATACCAAAAGCAATTGTGATCCCGTCAAAACAGTTATCCGGATGGGGAATTTCTTCACAGGGAGCATTGACCAGCATAATTCGCCGACCGTGAGAAGATTTTTGCAGTTTGGATTGCCCCTGTACCAGCATTCCCTGCGTGAAATCCTCGCCGACAATGACCACAGAAGGATCGGTCTGTTCTGCAACCTCCAAAGCGACATCACAGGTTCCGGTCGCGATATCCAGAACTCTGCCATTTTTGGGAATACTCAACTGACTGACGGCAAAACGCCGCCAGCGGCGGTCAATACCAAAAGAGAGCAGTCGGTTAAGAAGATCGTAACGGTAAGCGATGTCGTCAAACATCTGCCGCACACCGCGCCCTTTGTCAGATAACTGAAACATGTGTAAACTCCTGATAAACAACTTGCAAGGGAATCGCCGGGGAGCCTGTTTCTAGCACAGAGTTAGATCGTCGCCAACAAAAAACCTTGCATTACAACCAGACCAAGAAAGTCGAGATAGATTTTTTTATGATCAACAACAATAACCCGAAAAAACCGGTTGAAGTTTGTGCCGCTATTATCCAGCATCAAGAAAAAGTACTTATAACCCTACGTCCAGAAGACAAACGGCTTGGTGGATATTGGGAATTCCCCGGCGGGAAAATAGAAACAGGAGAATCACCACAATTTGCATTAGTGCGTGAATTACACGAAGAGTTGGATATTGAAATTAGGGTCGGATCACTGCTGGAAACTGTCCACCATAGTTACGAATGGGGCACGGTGCTGATTCTCGCTTACTTGTGTACCTGGAAGAGTGGCGAAATTAAACATCTTGAAGTTGCTGATCATTGTTGGGTTGCACCGGCAAATCTTCTCAACTATGATATTTTGGAAGCCGATCAGCCGATCATCAAAAAACTCCAGGAAGAGGAGAAATAGCTATGAGTATTCGTCTGACGATTCTATGTGAAAACAGCGTTGACAAAGTCAGTCCCTATGGATTGCTTGGAGAGCATGGCTTTTCCTGCCATCTACAGACCCCTAACGGCAATTATTTATTTGATACTGGTGGCGGCATGACAATCATGAACAATGCTAAACTCCTTGGGATCGACTTCAGAAAATTACATGGGATCATGTTCAGCCACGGTCATTTTGATCATACCGGTGGGCTGAAGCAAGTTCTGGAAAAAACCGGTAAAATCCCCATCTATGCCCATCCTGATCTATTTTCTGAGCATTACAGTAAAAACAGCGGAAAAATGCACAACATCGGGGTTCCCTGGCCACGAGCTGAACTTGAAAAACTGGGTGCCGATTTTAAATTCTCCACAGCACCTTGCCAGATTACACCTGATTTGCTCCTATCAGGAGAGGTTCCGCACCTCTCCAAAGTAGAAACCGGTGACCCCAATCTATTATCTCATTCTGCATCAGGAGAACAAATCACCGATCCACTCCGTGACGACCTGTCACTGTTCATTAATACCGATAAAGGATTGGTAATTTTACTCGGCTGTGCCCATGCCGGATTACTGAATATTATTGATCATGCCATTCAGATCACCGGACAGAAAAAAATCTATATGGTCTTGGGTGGAACACATCTAAAGTTCTGCAGCGAAGCACAGATGACTGCCACCCTGAACCGACTGGAAGATCTCGATATTGACAAAATCGGCGCATCACACTGTACCGGTTTAAGGGGGGCACGGATGCTGGCAGAACGTTTTGGTGAGTGCTTTTTCTCCGCTTCAGTCGGAACGGAAATTGACATCTGATAACAGCGCAAAAGTCAGCTCTCCAGGTTGCAGCGATTTTCCAGGGAAAAACATCCACAGGATGTCGATACCCTGGGAAATCACGATCCTCTGGTGATTGAGTTTTTGTCTGGCTAACAGAGAGAACAAACGACCCCAAGCAGACTACGTGTTAATATCGGCTCGAAACCATATCCAGGCTATTTTCCCTGCCAATTAGGCGAACGCTTTTCCACAAACGCCTTCACCCCTTCTTCTGCATCAGCAGTAGCACAGAGTCCAGCAAAAAGATCGTCCATACTATCTAAAGCCTGGTGATAAGGGATATCCTGAAGCTGGGCAAGGCCTCTTTTGCCAATTTGCAACGCAAGCGGACTCTTGGCAATTAATTTTTCCGCCAGTTTCAACGTTTCCTGCTGCAAATCAGCAGCAGCAACCACCTTATTAACCAAGCCGAGTTTTTCTGCTTCTGCTGCGCTGATCATGTCACCGGTTAAAACCATTTCCATCGTCTTCTTTTTTCCAACGATCTTTGTCATCGGAACCGCTGGACCGAGACAGATTAAACCGACATTGATTGCTGTGGTGCCAAAAGTTGCCGTTTCTGCAGCGACAGTTAAATCGCAAGCAAATGAGAGCCCGGCTCCGTTTGCCAACGCCAACCCCTGCACCGAGGCGATCGTCGGTTTATTTATTTTTGCCAGGGTATGATAAAAAGCATCGATGCCGTATAAAAACTGACGATATTCCAAGTATGATTTATTGTTGAATTGATCGAGAGAGATGCCGGTACAAAAATGTTTCCCCGCAGCATCAATCACGATGACCCTGACCTCACTATCATTCTCCATATCCCATAAGGCCTGATCTAATTGATCAGCAAATTCAGGGATAAATGTATTCATTGCTTCGGGGCGATTTAGGGTAATAAAACCAATTTTCTTCTGTTTTTGAGTCAAAATTAATTCAGCTGACATTTTAAATCCTCCTTAAGTTGGAAAAAACGACATCAATGGTGTTCTTTAAGAGAAAGGTTCCATCTCTCCACTAACGCGAAGAGGGGTGGACATTTCCTGATTCAAACATTCTGTCCGACGAAAAAAAGAGTATTCTTCCGCTATCAAAGAAACACCCTCATCGGTTTTTTAGCTGCCATAGCTATGGGCTGAAAAGGAACTGATATATGAGCCAAACAGCTGGGTTTGCAGCCGGACATTCATTGTCAGACAGGCTCCCAGACACTGATCAATTCATCCGAGAGCGGAGTGAGCCGTTCACCGCCGGAGCGGGTCACAACAAAGGTATTTTCGATCCCAATTGGCCCAAGATCGGGAAACACAAATTTAGGCTCAATGGCAATTGTCTGTCCTGCAATCAACTGTTGATCAAAACCCTGAGCAAGAACCGGCATCTCATCCAGCTCCAGCCCGACACCATGGCCGACAAACTTGGCGTTTTCTCCCGGAACCCCCATAAAATAATCACCTAAACCAGCAGCCTGTGCCATTTCTGTCGCCAAATCAAATAAGTCGGCACAAACTGCTCCCGGTTGGAGTTGTGCGACCACCGCAGCCTGGATCTCGCAGGCAACATTAAAAGCATTCATAAGTTTACTGTTCAGCTGACCACAAACAAACATCCGTGTCATATCGATGATATAGCCATCAAAAACCCCGGTATAATCGATCAAAACTGGTTGGTCGATTTCAATCACACACTCTGATGCTCCATGGGGTGAAGCGGGAGACAATCCCTTTCCGGTGACCGCCCCATCAAAAAAACCGCTGCCACTCCCAGTACCGGCAACGGCCAGCCCGAGAAACAATTCCTGATTAAAAGCACGCATCCGCACATAGCCTTCACCTCCAGCTTTACGTAAACGAGCCTCGAACTCAGCAGCCAGATCAATCTCACGCATACCAGACTGAAGGAAACTCGGAACTGCGGCAAAAACCTGGCAAATCTTCTTGCCAGCATGCCGTAAACGGTCAACCTCCCATTCTGACTTTACCGAACGCAAAGTGCGATTAAGCACAGAAATATCGACAAAATCGACCTCGGGGAGCAGTTTTTTATAGTAGTTATATTGTTGCACCGGAGCCACATCGAAAGTCATACCAATCTTCCGCTGGCCTTCGAACATCGATGCAAAATTCTTGCTCCGCGGAAAGGGGCGAATATCATCAATGCAAGCTTCACCTTTGGCTCGTTCAAAGCTCTTGCGCACCAGCAGAATTGGTTTCCCCTGTGCTGGCACCCAGAGGGTAGAGTTCTGTCGAGTCGCAGTAAAATAATAAACATCTATAGGGTAAATAAACAGAACACCATCGAGCTTCTCTTCCTGCAGTTTTTTCTGCAGGTTGGCAATTCTTGCCGGACATTCGTTTTTCAGTGACATAGAGAGATCCTTTCCTGTCCCGGCGACTACATATTACGCCGGTACTGTCCACCAACTTCATATAGAGCTGCACTGATCTGACCCAGTGAGGCTACCTTGACGACCTCCATCAGTTCGGCAAAAATATTGCCTCCACCCATGGCAGCTTGCTGCATTTTCTCAAGAGCTGCAGGTGCCTGTGCCGCATGTTCTGCCTGAAATGCGCGTAAATTATCAATCTGATGACGCTTTTCTTCTTCAGTTGAACGCGCCACCTCTCCAGGCATTTCATAACCATCAGCTTCGGCCTTTGGATTCAGATAGGTATTAACCCCGATGATCGGCAGTTCACCTGTATGTTTCTGATGCTCGTAAAGCATCGACTCTTCCTGAATTTTAGTTCGCTGGTAAAGAGTTTCCATAGCACCAAGAACACCACCACGCTGGCTGATCTGATCAAACTGTTCAAGAACCGCTTCTTCGACCAGATCGGTCAATTCTTCGATAATAAACGCGCCCTGTAGCGGATTTTCATTTTTTGCCATCCCCAGTTCCTTATTGATGATCATCTGGATCGCCATCGCCCGGCGCACCGATTCTTCGGTCGGGGTGGTGATCGCCTCATCATAAGCGTTGGTATGGAGCGAATTACAATTGTCGTAAATCGCCATCAGCGCCTGTAAGGTGGTACGAATATCGTTAAAGTTCATTTCCTGGGCATGGAGCGACCGTCCAGAAGTCTGAATATGATATTTGAGCATCTGACTTTTCTTGTTCGCGCCATACTTGTCACGCATCACCACCGACCAGATCCGCCGCGCTACCCGACCAATAACGGTATACTCAGGATCGAGACCATTACTGAAGAAAAAAGACAAGTTGCCGGCAAAATCATCTATATGCATGCCACGTGACAGGTAGTACTCAACGAAAGTGAAACCGTTTGAAAGGGTAAAAGCCAACTGGCTGATCGGATTGGCTCCCGCTTCGGCAATGTGATAACCACTGATCGAAACAGAATAATAATTTTTCACTTTGTGATCGATGAAATACTGCTGCACGTCACCCATGACCCGCAGGGCAAACTCAGTAGTAAAGATACAGGTATTCTGCCCCTGATCTTCTTTGAGGATGTCCGCCTGTACGGTTCCCCGCACTGTTTGCAGAGTACAACTCTGAATTTCATCCCGTTCAGCAGCACTAGGTTGGCGGCCTTTCTCCTGCTTAAACTTATCAATCTGCTGACTGATCGCGGTATTCATAAACATCGCCAGCAACATTGGTGCAGGACCATTAATTGTCAAAGAAACACTGGTCATCGGGTCGCAGAGATCAAAACCATCAAAGAGGGTATCCATGTCTTTTTGCGTACAAATTGACACCCCGGACATGCCGACTTTACCGTAAATGTCGGGGCGTTCATCTGGATCTTCACCATACAGGGTAACACTGTCAAATGCCGTTGAAAGCCGTTTGGCAGCGTCATCTTTCGTCAAAAAATGGAAGCGGCGATTAGTGCGTTCCGGGGTTCCCTCTCCGGCAAACTGACGTTTGGGATCTTCGGCAGTCCGTTTGAAAGGGAACAGTCCGGCAGTATAAGGGAAAAATCCGGGAGCATTTTCTTTCATACACCATTTGATAATTTCACCATAATCGGCATAATTGGGCAGGCACACCTTGGGTATGCGAGTTCCCGAAAGGGTTGTGGTCGACAATTCGGTACGGATCTCTTTATCCCGCACTTTTGTAACCATCACATCTTCACTATAGGCTTTTTTCAATTCCGGCCACTGCTGCAGCAACTTGCGATTATCTTTACTAAGGACGTCTTCGGCCTGTTTTAACAAAATATCAAGGTCATCGCTATTACAACCACACTTAGCTGCCAACAAATCACGAGCACCACTAAGCTGAAAAATTTGTTGTCCCGCTTGCGACTGGGCAGCAATTTTTTTGCGATAAGCACGTGCAGTTGAGGTAATTTCTGCCAGATAAGCAATCTGTTCCGGTGGAATTATCATCTGGGCGATACTATAACCTTCACCAACGACTAATTGTGATTGCCAACCGAGATCACACTTAGTATTAAGTTTATCGATCAGCGCCCGGTAAAGACAATTGACCCCAACATCGTTAAATTGACTAGCAATAGTGCCGTAAACTGGCAACTCTTCGCTAGGGGTATCGAACAACTTATGGTTACGTTGATACTGCTTGCGGATGTTGCGTAGGGCATCTTCGGCACCCCTTTTTTCCATTTTGTTCAGAGCAATCAAATCGGCAAAATCGAGCATGTCGATTTTTTCCAACTGAGTTGGGGCTCCAAACTCGCTCGTCATGACGTAGAGTGACAGATCGCAAACATCAACAATTCCGGCATCACCCTGCCCGATACCACTGGTTTCAACGATAATCAAATCAAAATTAGCCGCCTTAAGTACATCGAGTGCTTCACGGATTGCCGCCGACAGCTCACTGCGAGACTCACGGGTTGCCAAGGAACGCATAAATACACGCGGAGTATCGATAGAATTCATCCTGATACGATCCCCAAGCAGTGCTCCACCAGTACGCCTACGCGTTGGGTCAACTGACAAGATAGCCACAGTTTTATCTTCAAAATCGCGCAGAAAGCGGCGCACCAGTTCGTCAGTCAAAGAACTTTTACCGGCACCACCGGTACCGGTAATACCTAGGACAGGAACCGGCTTGACCATCTTACGAACCTGCTGTTGCAATTTTTTAGATTTCTCATCTACCTGCCAAACCAATTGTTCAACTGCAGTAATCAGTCGAGCAACAGTCTGCGGGTCACGCTGTGACAATAACGTCAAATCATCAGCATCTTGTCGGGGGGGAACAAAATCACACTGCTCCATCTGATAATTAATCATCCCCTGCAACCCCATACGGCGACCATCTTCAGGTGAAAATATTTTACAGATACCGTGATCTTCCAGTTCCTTGATCTCATCAGGAAAAATAACCCCACCACCACCACCAAAGATCCGTATGTGCTCGGCACCTCTTTCTTTAAGCAGATCGTACATAAACTTAAAGTATTCGACATGACCGCCCTGATAAGAGCTGATGGCAATACCTTGAACATCCTCCTGAATCGCTGCGGTTACCACCTCGTTGACTGAGCGATTATGCCCTAAGTGTACCACCTCACCACCCGAGTCCTGAATGATCCGGCGCATGATGTTGATGGAAACATCATGGCCGTCATAGAGGCTGGTGGCGGTGACAAAGCGGATTGGGTGCTGAGCCTGATAAACGTCGTTAGTCATCTTGTTCCTTCCTGTCCACTGTTTGGAACCAGTACTGATCTGTTCACATTCTCTGTCCACTGTTTGGAACCAATGTTGATCTGTTCACATTCTTAATTGGTAGCTTAGTCACATAATCCAGAATACCGACCATCCCATTCAGGATGGTCGATACTGGATGCTTGCTGCTCAGGGTTGTCATTTCGTCATGCCGGTTTTAATGCAGAGATCATAAAAAGCCTGCCCGGTGGCGCCGGTCGTCGATTTTGCGATCTTCCAGAGACCATCGTTCCAGTACTTCTCGATATTGGCGGCATCGTCGGGGTGCATGTTGGTTATCTTCATCCCTGCGTCCAATAAATATGCGGTCTCTTTTTCGATCAGATTGTTGAAAAAAGCCACACTGTCCTGCTCGGTCTTCACTCCTGCTTCGTTAATCCAGGCTTTCTGCTTCTCGGTTAGTTTATTGTACTTGTCGAGGTTCATCAGAATCATTGTGGAAACATAACCAAAGTGCGGGGCGACAATATAATTGGCGACCTCATTTAATTTGTAATCCTTGACGCCAACCTGAGTCCAGGGTGCGCCATCAATGACACCGCGCTGCAGGGAGGTGTAAATCTCGCCGCCGGCCATAGTTACAGGGGAGCCGCCTAATTTCTGGATCAAGTTCTGCAGGCTCGGGATGCTGCGCAATTTCAGCCCTTCCAGGCTTGGCTTCTTGCCACTGAGGGCATCGCGAACAATAAACTGATAAGGGGTCAATGGCGGGAAGGAGACCAGCTTCAGACCTAACTTGTTGTATTCCTTGTCAATAAAATCAAACAATCCAGCTTCCCGGCGCTTGGTCGGATCGCCAATCGTCGCATCCATCCCGATTGCGATGGGGGTTGTCCCGGAGTGGTAAGCGGAGTAGGTGTAAGCCAGATCGAAGATACCAGCCTGAACCGGCTGAAGTTGCTCAAAGGTCGGAACAACATCGGGACCGAACAGGGAAATTTTCATATCCCCAGCGGAAATTCTGTCAAGGTTCTCCATAAAGCTGTTGGCAGCACCAACCGTGAAAATAAAATTCGGTGCCCAGGCAGACAGCATTCTGAATTGCGCTGACATTGCGTTGGTAGAAAGAACTAGAACCAATAACGACGTGATTAAAATTCCTCTTAACATGTTCTTTTTCATCTTTGCTTCTCCATTCTCGGTTCGTGTAAATGCTACGGTAAAAACCCCATTTTCTACTTTTTTCTCTTCTTAGTTTAAACCGCCGGCGATGTTGAATGGACAGGCGGTTTTTTCTTCGATTAATTCGACTGTTGACCCCGGAGCCAGCTCGGTCAAAGTCATCCCCTTGTCGGGATCCACACTGAAGACCGCCAGATCAGTTACGATCATATCGACAACATTTTTTCCGGTTAGCGGCAGAGTGCAGTTTTCCATCAGCTTGGATGAGCCATCTTTGGCGCAGTGATCCATCATGATGACAATTTTTTTGACCCCTGAGACCAGATCCATCGCTCCTCCAGGTCCTTTGATCATCGCTCCAGGAATCATCCAATTAGCCAGATCACCGTATTGGGAGACCTGCATGGCACCAAGCACCGAAAGGTCGATGTGACCACCTCGCACCATGGCGAAGGATTCAGAACTGTCGAAGAAGGCAGCGCCTGGCAGCCAGGTAATCGTCTGCTTGCCTGCATTGATCAAATCGGCATCTTCTTCCCCTTCTGTGGGGAATGGTCCCACCCCCAGTAGACCATTCTCGGCATGCAGTGTTACGGTAATATTTGTCGGAATGTAGTTGGCCACTAAGGTTGGCATGCCGATACCCAAATTGGCATACATGCCGTCCTTAAACTCTTGGCTGATTCGTTTGGCTTGCCATTCGCGAACCGGAGTGAAGCCTTTGAGGCTGATCTTTCCTGCTAACGTAAGTTGCTCTATCGGCTTTTCGTAGCTGTCACAGAGAACAATGCGGTCAACATAGTTGCCGGGGATGTGGATGTGCTGTGGATCGAGTTCACCAATTTCTACGATTTCTTCAACTTCGGCGATAGTTATACGGCCAGCCTTGGCACAGGCGGCGTTAAAATTATTGGCGGTATAGCGGAAGATCAGATTCCCGGCCTTGTCAGCCTTCCAGGCTTTGACCAACGAAAGGTCAGAGGTAATGCTCTCCTCCAGAACATACTCTTTGCCGTTGAAGGTCTGGGTTGGTTTGTTCTCCGCCAGCAGGGTGCCGAAACCGGTGCGGGTAAAAAATGCCGGAATACCCGCACCACCGGCACGCAATTTCTCCGCCAGGGTTCCCTGCGGGGTCAGCTCCAGCTCCAATTCACCACTTAAAAACTGCTTCTCAAAGATGGCGTTCTCACCAACATAAGAAGAGATCATTTTTTTGATCTGACGCGTTTGCAGCAATAAACCAAGTCCAAATTCGTCAACGCCAGCATTGTTACTAATGACTGTTAGTTCGCATGCACCGCTGTCTCGCAAGGCAGTGATCAGGTTTTCGGGAATTCCGCAGAGGCCAAACCCCCCAGCAGCAACGGTCATATTATCCTTGGCCAGCCCTTCGAGGGCTTTGGCTGGATCGGTGAAAATCGGTTTCATTCTATTCTCCAGTTAGGACTCATTTGTCGTTTTTTTCGCTACGATCCCAAAGGTCAGCAACCTCCGGGACAGGCTTAAGCAAATACGTTATATCCGGTTCATTTTACGAGCTTCACTACGAAGCTCTTCGCGGAAATCTGGGTGGGCAATCTCGATCAGGTTCAAGGCACGCTGCCTGCCGGTTTGTCCCCTCAGTTTCGCAGCACCAAATTCTGTCACCACATAATCCACATCGTTCTTACCGGTGGTCACTACAGCTCCCGCCTGGAGAGTCGGCACGATACTGGTGCAAGTTCCCTTTTTGGCTGTTGCCGCCGTGGTGATAAAACTCTTCCCCCCGCAAGAGATGTTTGCCCCACGGACGAAATCAGCCTGACCCCCGGTGCCGCTCCACTGCTTGTAGCCGAGAGATTCGGAACAACACTGTCCCAGGAGATCGACTTCAATTGTGGCGTTAATAGAGACAACCTTGTCATTCAGACCAATGTTGTACGGATTATTAGTGTAATCAACCGGGTGCATTTCCAGACTTGGATTTTCGTTCATGAATTCGTAAAGCCGCTTGGATCCCAAAGCGAAGGTCGCAATGGTCTTCCCTTGATGAGTATTCTTGCGAGAGTTGTTGACCGCACCACTGAGGATAAGATCTACCATCCCGTCGGTGAGCATCTCGGTATGAATCCCCAGATCTTTCTTTGCCAGAAGATACTTGCAAACGGCATTGGGAATACCACCGATCCCGAGCTGCAACGTCGAAGCATCTTCGATCAGCTCACCAATATATCCCCCGATCGCTTCTTCTATTTGAGTTACAGGGGGAATTGGCAACTCAACGATGGGCTCGCTGCACTCGATAATACAATCGACTTCAGAGACATGAATATGGCAGTTACCGTAAGTACGGGGAGCACCAGGATTAACCTGAACAACAACTTTTTTTGCTTTTTTAATCGCTTCCATCGTGTAAGCAACGGAGAGGCTGCAGGTAAAATATCCATGCTCATCCATAGGCGAGACAACCGTCCCGGCAATATCGATCGGCCAGTATTCGCTCAACAGCTTCGGCACTTCGTGAAAATAGTTAGGGGTGAAATCGATCCAGCCCTCCTGAACTCCTTTGCGGGAAGCACCACTGTTAAACCAGGAATTAACCCGGATATGAGGAACCGACTCCGGGGTGAGGTAATCGGGGCAAAGATGATGTTGCTGATTAACCACAACCCCTTCAAGTTCCTCTTTACGTGCAGCCAGAGCCTGGACAAACAGAGTCGGCTCGCCAGCACAAATGGGAAAACAAAGATAATCACCAGAATTAACAATCTTTGCCGATTGCTCCGGGGTGCAAAGTTTTTCCTGGTATTCCTGTTGAAATCTACGCGATAAAGCATCTAAATTAGCCATAGTTTTATCCTCCTGTATTTCCATATTTCGCCATAAGATTATTAATCTGCACTAACCCTTACCTCCTGTACCCCATGGCACAAGCAACCTTTGAGCCTGATGTGCATCCTAATTCTTGAGTTATGTAGTTGCCCGCGGCAATAAGTTTTTCAAGATTGACTCCGGTCTCAATGTCAAGGCCATTGAGCATGTAGAGAAGATCTTCGCTGGCAACATTTCCAGCCGCATCAGCTGCATAGGGGCAGCCGCCGAGACCGGCAACCGAACTGTCAACCACGCTGATCCCCCGTTCCAACACTGCCAGAATATTGGCAAGAGCTTGACCATAGGTGTCATGGAAATGAACTGCCAACTGCTTGATCGGTACCACCTCGGCGACTGTATCGATCAAAGTCTGAGCCTGACCGGGCGTGCCGACCCCGATGGTATCCCCCAGCGACACTTCGTAGCAGCCAAGCTCAAGAAGTCGGCGGGCAACCTGGGTCACAGCGGCAGGAGCAACCTCTCCTTCATATGGGCAACCAAGGACACACGAGACATAACCACGAACCTTGATTTGCCGTTGTTTAGCCCGAGCGATCACTGCAGCGAACCGATCGATACTTTCGGCCACAGAGCAGTTGATATTGTTACGGGAGAAAAGCTCGGAAGCCGAAGCGAAGACCGCAATTTCTTTGACGTCTGCAGCGAGGGCAGCTTCCAGCCCTTTAAGGTTCGGCACCAGCACCGGGTAGCTAACCCCAGGGCTCCGGGTAATTCCGGATAGAACCTCGACGTTGTCAGCCATCTGCGGAACCCACTTCGGTGAAACAAAGCTGGTGACCTCAATCGCTGAAAGTCCACTTTTCGAGAGGCGGTTTATCAGAGCAATCTTGACGGCGGCAGGAACGATTTTTTTTTCGTTCTGCAGTCCGTCTCGAGATCCCACCTCGACTATTTTTACGCGTTTTGGCAGGGTCATCTCAGGGACCTTCTTCAATGCGGAGAGACAGCAACTCTGCACCATCATCAACCAAGGCTCCGATCCCATAATTGATCTGGGCAATCACCCCTTCACGCGGTGAGTTGATGGTGTGTTCCATCTTCATCGCTTCCAGAATCATCAACGGTGCTCCCTTTTCAACCTGCGCACCCGTCTCAACGAGGACAGCCACGACCTTACCCGGCATCGGGGCAGTTAAGCCTCCACCGACCCCAGCCTCTTCGGTATCCGGGGCGAAAGGATCGTAGATCATCAGGGTGTGGCTGCAGCCCCGCGCCATGATGGTAAGATCAACTCCATGCCGGACGACAGTGGCCATGATTCGCGTCCCGCCAAGGTCAGCGAGAATGTTTCCATCCGCGTTAAACTGACCACGCACCAGCATCTCCCCGCCGGGCAATTCAAGCTCGAAGCCTGACTGTCGGTAATGAACTGTCACCGTCACCGGTGTCTCACCATCGAGAAAGTAGAGGTTGTAATGATTGTCGCAATTGAGTCGCCAGCCACCGGTAAAGTGCCAGGGAGAGTAGGGATCGGTAGAGGCAGCAGCCGAACTAGAAGCCTCAGCAGCACGCCGCAACAGAACATCGAGGCAGGCCAGAGCCAAAATCCGATCAGACGCCGGGGCGGTTTCGGGAAACAGCTCGGATCGGTGCCGTTCGATAAAACCGGTATCGAAGTCACCTGCTGCGAAGGCAGGATGGGCTGCAATCCGCCCGAGGAAACCAATGTTAGTTGTCACTCCAACCACCTGAAAGTCCTCCAGCGCATTCTTCAAACGCCGCAGAGCTCCAGTCCGGTCGGTATCCCAGACGATCAGTTTTGCGACCATCGGGTCGTAGTGGATACTGACTTCATCTCCCTCTCGAATCCCGGTGTCGATGCGCAGATGAGTACTTTCAGCCGGAGTCCGGAGATGGCTGATACGGCCGATGGCCGGGAGGAAATCCCGGCTCGGATCCTCGGCGTAAATTCGCACTTCAATGGCATGTCCGCTGATAGCAAGATCCTGCTGAGCGAGCGGGAGTTGTTCTCCCCCGGCGACCCGCAGCTGCCATTCGACCAGATCCTGACCGGTGATCATCTCCGTCACTGGATGCTCGACCTGAAGGCGGGTATTCATCTCCATGAAAAAGAAAGAGCCATCTTCGTTGAGGAGAAATTCAACTGTACCGGCACCAACGTAGCCGATGGACTGAGCTGCAACCACGGCCGCATTCCCCATTTTTTCACGCAGCTTCGGGGTCAATCCCGGAGCCGGAGATTCCTCAAGCACCTTCTGGTGACGACGCTGAATCGAACAATCACGTTCAAAAAGGTAGACAGCATTCCCTTGACCATCGGTAAAAATCTGGATTTCTACATGACGTGGTTTGGTCAAATAGTATTCCACGAGAACATGATCATCACCGAAAGAAGCCATGCTTTCCCGTTTTGCTCCGCCAAGCGCTTCGATAAAGTCCTGCGGCTGAAATACCGCTCGCATCCCCTTACCACCACCACCAGCACTCGCCTTAATAATGACTGGGAAACCGATTTTTTTCGCTTCTTGCAACAAAAAATCGGGATTTTGATTGGTGCCGTGGTAACCAGGCACCAGGGGAACCTGCGCCTCTTGCATAATTTTTTTGGCAGTACTTTTGGAGCCCATGGCCCGGATAGCGGCTACCGGCGGACCGATAAAGACGACCCCGGATTTTTCGCACGCTTCGGCAAACTCAGCACTCTCCGAGAGAAACCCGTAGCCGGGATGAATCGCCTGGGCACCACTGATTCGGGCGACGTCCAGAATTGCATCGATCCTTAGGTAACTCTCTTTGGCCGCGGGCGGACCGATGCGATACGCCTCATCGGCGAGTGTGACATGCCGAGCAGTGGCATCGGCATCCGAATAAACGGTAACCGTCCGGATCCCAAGCCGCTTGGCGGTGCGGATAATGCGGCAGGCGATTTCACCGCGATTGGCAATGAGTATCGTGTCGAACATGTGGCTATCCTTTCACCCATGCGGGGGAACGTTTTTCCAGAAAAGAGGAAAGCCCTTCCTTCCCCTCGGCCGAGGCACGGATTGCCGCGATCCGCTTTGCAGTGTCGTTAATCAACGTTGCATCAATGTTTTCTGCAGCAACTCTTGCTACCAGTTCCTTGGCAGCGGCCATGGCAATCGGACCGTTTCTCAGCAGCTTACTGGCCAAACTCTCGACCGCCGCTCCGAGTTCCTCGGCAGCAACGACTTCATGGACAAGCCCCCACCGATAAGCCTCAGCAGCGCTGAAAACCTCAGCACTCTGGAAATAACGCCGGGTCGCCCGGGAACCCATGGCTGCAACGACATATGGGGAAATGACTGCCGGGATAAGCCCCAACTTGACTTCGGAGAGACAGAAGACGCTATTTTCGCTGGCGATGACCATATCGCAACAGGCGACCAGTCCAACGCCGCCCCCGTAAGCCGCCCCCTGAACGCGGGCAATCGTCGGTTTTTTCAGTTGATAGAGGGTTTGCATCAGTTCGGCCAGGCTCAGGGCATCGGACAAATTTTCTTCGTGACTGTAGTCAGCCATGCGGCGCATCCAGGCTAAATCGGCTCCAGCAGAGAAACTTTTTCCGTTAGCGACCAGAATGATCGCCCGCACGTCGGGATCCCCTTCCAGGCGGTGCAGTTCAGCGGTCATCAGCTTGATCAGTGCATCATCGAAGGCGTTGTGGATTTCCGGCCTGTTCATCGTCAGGGTTGCCAAACCCTGTTCGTCAATCGTGGTAAGAATGGTTTGTGGTGTCATCTGTTCTGTCCTCGAACCTCTCGCTTGATATGTCATCAGTTATTTTATGGCTAAAGCAATGTAGAAACGGGCTGAAAAATATGTTGCCACTACATCCTGAAGATGCCGAAGGTGGTTTTTTCTATCGGTGCATTCAGCGCAGCGGAAATTCCTAGACCAAGAACCATCCGGGTATCTGCCGGATCGATAACGCCATCATCCCAAAGCCGGGCACTGGCATAGTCTGGATGTCCCTGAGTGTCGTACTGCTCCTGAATCGGCTTTTTAAATGCTTCTTCCTCCTCGCTGCTGAAAGTTTCGCCTCGCAGCTCCATTCCGTCCCGTTTAACCTGAGCCAGAACGCTAGCGGCCTGTTCGCCACCCATAACGGAAATTCTGGCGTTGGGCCACATCCACAAAAACCGGGGCGAGTAAGCACGACCACACATACCGTAATTACCAGCACCGAAACTGCCACCAATAATGACGGTAAATTTTGGCACTTTGGCACAGGATACAGCAGTCACCATCTTTGCTCCATCTTTGGCTATGCCGCCCGACTCATACTTGCTACCGACCATAAAGCCACTGATGTTCTGCAAGAACACCAATGGGATTCCCCTTTGGCTACAAAGTTCAATAAAGTGGGTCCCTTTAAGAGCCGATTCAGAAAACAGGATCCCGTTGTTGGCAACAATACCAACCAGGTAGCCGTGAATTCGGGCAAAACCACAAACCAGAGTAATGCCATAGAGCTGTTTGAACTCATCAAACTCTGAACCGTCAACGATCCGTATGATAACCTCGCGGACATCGTAGGGTTTACGGGTATCGGTTGGGATGACTCCATAAATTTCAGCGGAATCGTAAAGTGGGTCAACCGAAGGGCGCAGGGAAATATCCGGTGATTTGACCCGATTGAGGTTGGCAACAATGCGGCGGGTTAAATGCAGGGCATGTTCGTCATTGGCAGCGTAGTGATCGGTTACGCCAGAGGTTCGACAGTGAATATCTGCACCACCGAGTTCTTCGGCACTCACCACCTCACCGGTAGCAGCCTTAACCAGAGGGGGGCCGGCAAGGAAAATCGTCCCCTTCTCACGAACGATGATACTTTCGTCGGACATCGCTGGAACATAAGCACCACCTGCAGTACAAGATCCCATAACCACAGCAATCTGCGGGATTCCTTTGGCCGACATATTGGCCTGATTGTAGAAAATCCGACCGAAATGATCCCGATCCGGGAAAACCTCGTCCTGCTGGGGAAGAAAAGCGCCACCAGAATCGACCAGGTAGATACAGGGCAGCTGATTCTCCTCGGCAATCTCCTGAGCACGCAAATGCTTTTTAACGGTAAGAGGGAAGTAAGTTCCCCCCTTAACCGTCGCATCGTTAGCAATGATTAGACACTCCCGCCCGGCAACCCGCCCGATACCCGCAATCACTCCGGCGGCAGGAACGGCACCGCCATACATCCCCAAAGCTGCAAGCTGGCAAAGTTCAAGAAAAGGGGAGTCATCGTCGAGAAGTCTCTGTATCCTCTCCCTTGGCAGCAATTTGCCGCGAGCTATATGCTTAGCACGAGCTTTCTCTCCACCCCCCAGCTTGATTTTCTCTACCTTACTGCGCAGCTCAGCAACAAGCCCGGTCATAACTTCGGCATTTTTGCTAAACTCTTCGCTATTGATGCTGATGGAACTTTTCATTGGGCGCATGATGCACTTTCTCCGTTCTTTAAACGATTATGGTTTGGTCTCGTTAAAGAGTTCCCGGCCAATGAGCATCCGCCGGATCTCACTGGTTCCGGCACCGATTTCGTAAAGCTTGGCATCACGCAGGAAGCGACCAGTGGGATACTCATTGATGTAGCCGTTCCCGCCCAGGGTCTGAATAGCTTCCAGAGCCATCCAGGTCGCCTTTTCTGCGGCGTAAAGAATAACTCCGGCGCAATCCTTGCGGCTTGTCTCGCCGCGACTACAGGCCTGAGCAACGGCGTAGACATAAGCACGGCAGGCATTCATGGTTGTGTACATATCAGCCATCTTGCCCTGCATCAACTGGAACTTGCCGATCGACTGGCCAAACTGCTTACGGTCATGGATATAGGGCACAACCACGTCCATGCATGCCTGCATAATCCCCAGAGGTCCAGCGGCAAGAACGGATCGCTCGTAGTCGAGACCGCTCATCAGGACATTGACCCCTCTTCCTTCAACGCCCAAAATATTTTCGGCTGGCACCTCACAATTTTCAAAAACCAGTTCACAGGTGTCTGACCCACGCATCCCGAGCTTGTCGAGCTTCTGTGCGGTAGAGAAGCCCTTGAAGCTCTTTTCAATAATAAAAGCGGTAATGCCACGGGAACCAGCTTCCAGATCGGTCTTGGCGTAGACCACCAGAGTGTCGGCGTGAGGGCCATTGGTAATCCACATTTTGTTACCATTGAGGATATAGTGGTCACCTTTCTTGTCTGCTCGCAGCAGCATACTCACGACATCAGAACCCGCTCCTGGCTCACTCATGGCCAGGGCACCAACGTGTTCGCCACTGATCAATTTTGGTAGATATTTCCTTTTTTGTTTTTCATTACCATTCCGGAATATCTGATTAACGCAGAGATTTGAATGAGCTCCATAGGCAAGAGCCACTGAGGCGGAAGCACGGGAGAGTTCCTCCATGACGATCGCATGCTCTAGATAACCCATTGCAGAGCCGCCGTATTCCTCGTCCACAGTGATTCCCAACAAGCCAAGTGAGCCCATCTTCTGCCACAGATCCATGGGGAATTGATTGTCCTTATCAATGGCATCGGCGCGTGGTGCGATTTCGGCAGCGGCAAATTCTCGGACTGTCTCCCGGGTAAGATTGGCAGTCTCTCCAAGATTAAAATTCAGTGTTGGATATGTGCTCATGGTTTGCTCTCCTTTTAAGTCGATAAAATTTAAATATCAGGTAGATTTTTTAGTTTAATTTGTCCGGGATACGCGCAACCAGGACAGGAATAGGGCTTTGCGCGATCATTCTTTTGGCGGTGCTGCCAATCAGAGCACTGTACAAAAAACCGTGCCCATGGGTTCCCATTATTATCAAGTCATAATCACCGTCCTTGGCTTGTTCGATAATGGTATCGACAGGCACTCCAGCAGTGACATAGATATTCTCTACATATTTTGTGAAAGCGCACTCGTCGCCCACCTCCGCCTTGGTGTAACTGAGCAGATTTTTTTTTATCCTTGCCGTCAATTTCTGCTTGGCAGAGGCAAAGTCTTCTGAGCGCATCTCAATATTTTTATTATGAGACATTTTTTCATACACATTGATTATGGAAATTCTTGCATCACCACTCATAGCGATACTTAAGGCATAACCAAGTGCGTGATCGGCACCACTTGATAAGTCCGTTGCATAAAGTATTTTTTTAATTTTTGGAATCATTACAAATCCTACCTACTTGGTTGTTTTTTTATGTATCTACAATTAAAACATCGAAGGAAGAAACGTCACGATGGACGGGAAAATGTACATAATCACCATTCCCAGAACGAAAATACCCACCATTGGCCAGGTTCCCGCGTAAACATCTTCCATTGAAAACTCGGGCGCGGCACCTTTTAGAGCAAAAATCGTATAACCAAATGGTGGGGTCATAGCCCCAAGAGTCATGTTGATGAGGAACAACATCCAGAACCAGACCGGGTCATAACCATAAACATCAAGTAGCGGCTCATAAATTGGAATAGCAATCAGCATAACAGCAAAGAGATCGACGAACATGCAGAGGCCAAAAGGGATTAACATCAAAACGACAAACGTCCACAATGAAGAAAGGCCGAGATCTGAGGCCATGCCGACCAGGCCGGTTGTTGCTCCGGTAAAGGTGAGGAGTTGCCCAAAAAACATCGAGCAGGCGATAATGATGAGGATCATCGCGCTGATGGAGCAGGTGCCCAGAATGGACTGAATAACCATTTTAAGGGACAGCTTCCTGAAAATTGCTGATGCGACCAAGGCGCCGAGGACACCGGTTGCCGCTGATTCATTCGGGGTCGCAACGCCTAGCATAATCAGCCCCATAACAGAAAAAATAACAATGAGGAAAGGGAGCGTCTGGATGAATGCTATCAGGAGTTCTTTGGGACTTAACTTGTTTTCGGACGCTTCTTTGCGAGGAGGCTCAAGGGTGGGATCACGCAGAACCCTGATGTAGGTATACACTATCATCATAACCGCAAGGAGAAGCCCTGGAAGAATACCAGCGATAAGCAACTTGGCAATCGAAACATCGACCATCGATCCGACCATGATGACCAACAAGCTCGGCGGGATAATCGGAGCCAGACTGGCTCCACCAATAACCGCACCAACGGAGAGGCGCTTATCGTAGCCACGTTCCTCCATGACTGGCAAAACTGATCGACCCAACATGGCAGCGACCGCCACTGCAGATCCGCTCAGGGCACCAAATACAGTTGAAAGAGTGGTGACCAGAATGTAATGACGACCGCGGATATTACCGACCATCTTGTCGATGGCATCAATAAGGATTTCAACCGCATTGGATCTGAATAGTATTTCCCCCATAAGAACGAACAAGGGGATAGCCATCAATGTTTCCTGGGTGATGGTATTGTAGAAACTGTTCGAAAACATCCCGAACCCACTGGGACCAAAAAGGATAAAAGTACCACCAACATTGACCACCAAAAAAGCGACAAAAATCGGAACTCCCGTTGCAAACAAGGCCAAGAGGACTGTAATTGATACTGTTAAGATGACGCCCCATTCCATAAAGAACTCCTGTTTATTTGTTTTCAGGGTCAGGCATAACCCCTAAGCGTAAAAACTGCATAGTCGTGAGCAGAAAACCAAAAGGGATTGCAATTGAGATCCACCATTTGGGGATCGGGCTGACCCACATGGTCTCAATCCCTGCGCTGTACTGCCGCAAAGTTTCCATGCCAGTGATATAAAAAGTCGCCAAGCACATCAAGCAACTGATAAAGGCAAGGGCTCGACACGCAATTTCTTTTTTTCTATGCGGTAACCTTTCTACCAGAACGGTTATCGCTATGTGCCCGTTAGTTCTTGCTATTTCAGGAATAACAAGGATGACAGCAAGGGCAAAAAACCACTGGTTGACGTCGCTGGACCAACTCGTAGGGGAATTTAAAAAATAACGCATGGAAACTTCGTTCAGAGTTAATAAGCAAATTGCTGCCAAAGCCAACCCGCTAAGATAGCAACTCAGCTTAGTCACATAATCCAGAATACCGACCATCCCATTCAGGATGGTCGATACTGGATGCTTGCTGCTCAGGGTTGTCATTTCGTCATGCCGGTTTTAATGCAGAGATCATAAAAAGCCTGCCCGGTGGCGCCGGTCGTCGATTTTGCGATCTTCCAGAGACCATCGTTCCAGTACTTCTCGATATTGGCGGCATCGTCGGGGTGCATGTTGGTTATCTTCATCCCTGCGTCCAATAAATATGCGGTCTCTTTTTCGATCAGATTGTTGAAAAAAGCCACACTGTCCTGCTCGGTCTTCACTCCTGCTTCGTTAATCCAGGCTTTCTGCTTCTCGGTTAGTTTATTGTACTTGTCGAGGTTCATCAGAATCATTGTGGAAACATAACCAAAGTGCGGGGCGACAATATAATTGGCGACCTCATTTAATTTGTAATCCTTGACGCCAACCTGAGTCCAGGGTGCGCCATCAATGACACCGCGCTGCAGGGAGGTGTAAATCTCGCCGCCGGCCATAGTTACAGGGGAGCCGCCTAATTTCTGGATCAAGTTCTGCAGGCTCGGGATGCTGCGCAATTTCAGCCCTTCCAGGCTTGGCTTCTTGCCACTGAGGGCATCGCGAACAATAAACTGATAAGGGGTCAATGGCGGGAAGGAGACCAGCTTCAGACCTAACTTGTTGTATTCCTTGTCAATAAAATCAAACAATCCAGCTTCCCGGCGCTTGGTCGGATCGCCAATCGTCGCATCCATCCCGATTGCGATGGGGGTTGTCCCGGAGTGGTAAGCGGAGTAGGTGTAAGCCAGATCGAAGATACCAGCCTGAACCGGCTGAAGTTGCTCAAAGGTCGGAACAACATCGGGACCGAACAGGGAAATTTTCATATCCCCAGCGGAAATTCTGTCAAGGTTCTCCATAAAGCTGTTGGCAGCACCAACCGTGAAAATAAAATTCGGTGCCCAGGCAGACAGCATTCTGAATTGCGCTGACATTGCGTTGGTAGAAAGAACTAGAACCAATAACGACGTGATTAAAATTCCTCTTAACATGTTCTTTTTCATCTTTGCTTCTCCATTCTTGGTTAGTGTTTATGTTCCATAAAGACCTTCACCATTCCATCTCAGATGAAGAAATTGCACGATTTCTCCTGTTCGATGCTCTTCCCCAGGGGCAGACCTTTATACAAATTCCACAGATCGGCTTTTCCACCAGAGGCAATTGCATAAATTCTTTCACCAGCTTGTCGGCGCACTTTTTGAAGTCGAGTGCCTCCTCCCTGGACGAATAATGAAAATCTGTATTTACATTCTTGATCGCTGCAGCAGGACAAGCTTCAGCACACAGGCAACAGTCAGCACATTTGTTTTCTAATAATTGATCAACAACCAGAGGCATATCGGTCAAAACGGTGACAAAACGAATCCGGGGACCATACTCCGGTGTTACAATCAACAGGCTTTTCCCCTGCCAACCCAAGCCAGCAGCATTAGCCACCGCCTTGGCGGAAAGATGCGAGGTGAAGCGCTCCATATCCAACACCTGAGAAGCTGGTATCGGGAGTGCCGCATAACCATTACTCTCCACGTAAGAACAAAGCCTGAGAGCAATCTGATCGAGCAGCAAATTGGCATTGACATAGACCTGTGCGTAAAGTGGTGTCGGACCGCCATCAAGCTGTTCGAAAACCTCTGACGGCAGCTTTACCGCAAGAGATACCCCATACTGGTAACCGTGCAGTAAATCTTCGGGAGTTGTTTCCAACTCCCGAAGAAGCTCAAGATCGGCGACCCCCACCAAATCAGCTCCTGCAGATATGGCAAAATCTTTTACCGTTTTGGTTGTCTCATTTTGAATCACGATAGAACCTTCTCATGCCGCTAAACCAGAGAATCAACTACGCGAATTTTCTTAATATCTCTCTGGAAATAATCAACCGTTGAATTTCACTGGTTCCCTCATAAATACTGGTAATACGGGCATCACGTGTATAACGTTCAATCGGGAAATCCTTGGTGTAGCCGTAACCACCTAAAATTTGCATCGCCTCATAACAAGCACGGTTGGCTGCCTCGGTCGCGTACAACTTGGCCATCGATGCCTCTTTACCGAACGCATTCCCCTGTTCTTTTTTGAACGCTGCACTCAGCAGCAATAACCGTGCGGCCTCCAATTCGGTATAAGCGTCGGCAATCTTCCACTGAATTGCCTGAAAATTAGAGATTTTCTGGCCAAACTGTTCCCGCTCCAAAGAATATTTGGTTGCGTAATCCATCGCTGCCAGACCGACACCAAGACCCAGTGAGCCGATACCAATTCGCCCGCCAGCTAACTCACCTACAGCAATTCTGAAACCATCATTAAGGTTGCCCATCAGGGCATCTTTTGGAATCCGACAATCCTCAAAGAGCAGTTCATTAGTCGATGAAGCGTGTTGCCCCATTTTCTCCTCATCGCTCCCTACTGTCAGTCCGGGGATACCATTTTCCACCAGAAAACAACTGATTCCCTTCCCCTTCCGAACCTCTTTATCGGTGACCGCCCAGACCACAAAAACACCGGCATATGGGGCGCTAGAGATAAAAATTTTGGAGCCATTAAGAACCCACTCATCACCATCTAAAACTGCGGCAGTCTTCATTCCACTCGGGTCAGAACCTGCTCCTGTTTCGGTCAAAGCAAAACCACCTGCCAGATACTCACCAGAGCCGATTTTGGGGATATATTTCTTTTTTTGCTCTTCCGAACCAATCGCCTGAATAACTTCACAAACCATGTTGTTGACTGATACAGTCACAGCAGTGGAAGCACAAACCCGGGCAATTTCAGTCAAAGCGACACAGAAAGCAACAACACCCGCCTCGGCACCACCATATTTATCCTTGACGTTAAGACCCATGAAGCCAAGTTCAGCAAGCTTCTTTAAGTTATCGTAGAAAACCTGACGATCACCGCCCCGATCCAGATCTGCCGCCACTGGCTCCAACTCAGCGATTGCAAACTTCCGTGCAGTCTCTTGAATCATCCTCTGCTCTTCGGTTAAATCGAGATACATAGTGTCTCTTTCCTTTTATGATTTTTGTTCTGCAGGCTACAGAACACCATTATGTTTTCAATTCATAGAGGGCTACCTACTCCCCACAAAACACCCCGAATAACGACATATCGAAAACCCCTTATTGAGATTTTAGAATGGCGTTATAAAATCGTGGCTTGGAGCATATAGTAGATCTTGGCTGTAGGCCAATCAGGCGGAAGCCTTTAGCTGTGTAGGCAAATAGATGGACATAGATAGGTTTGTCACCTACAGGGATGTCGTTCACTCATGAATAGGTGAAACGTCTTTTTGTGGTGCCATAAAGAGATAAAGGGCAAAGAAAGCAGACACCCTTTATCTGGTTGGAGGATATGTAAGAATGGTACTAATTTTAGGAATTATTCAGTAAAATCGGGACGATCCGCAAAGGGAGCTGTCCCGACTGGTGACCAACCGTATCTCTGAGGATACGCAACAACGACATGTCCGCAGGAATAGTAACAGCTATCCGAGAATCAATCTTCCGAACCTCGATCACCACGCTGCTCTATCCATTGCACTGCTCGATAACTCAACTCCGAAGAGTTCCGCAAAGTCAACTTTGCCTTGATCCGTTCCCGGTAAGTTCCAATAGTTTTCACACTCAAACAAAGACGCTCAGAAACTTCCCGAGTGCTCAAACCACTGCCAATCATCTCAAAAACCTCTAACTCCCGATTGGTCAAACACTGCTGCGGTAAAAGCCCCTTATTCGAACCGCCAACTATTTTATGAAGAACCTCACTGGTCATTTTGGGGCTGAGATAGACTTTGCCAGACCGCACCACGTGGATAGCATCAATGATCAGATCAGCAGTTTCATGCTTCATGATATATCCACGCGCTCCAGCCTGCAGTGCCCGTTCAGCATAGAGTGTTTCCTCGTGCATTGACAACATCAGCGTCGGCAACTCTGGATACTCATTCTTGAGAAGCTTGGTCAATTCAAGCCCATTGCGCCCCACCAATGAGATATCGATAATAACCAAATCTGGCAAATCAACCCGAATCTTGTTCCAAGCAGACCCGACACTCTTAGCCTCACCACAAACATGGAAACCGGCTTCCTGCTCGATCAAATCCTGTAGTCCAAGGCGAAAAATCGGATGATCTTCAACCAGAAAAATTTCTACTTTAGACATTTCAACTCCCCTCATTTATGTTTTTACTACACATGCGCAGCCACACCATAGTTCCATGCTCCTGACTGCTTTCAATTTTTAACTCAGCACCAATCATACGAGCCCGGTAATTCATAATTTGTAACCCCATGCCAGCGGAATCCTTTGTATCTGACAAACCGCTACCATCATCTTTAACTTCAAAAACGAAACGCTCACTATCCCGTAATAATGTCACTACAATCTGACTTGGAGCTGCGTGTTTGACCGCATTATTGATTGCTTCCTGAATGATGCGATAGATATGAACCGCCACCGCCCCCCGAATTTCAATACCTTCTGCACCATAAAGCTGGCACTCAACCGGATAAAATGTTTTGACGTTACGAATCAATTCGTGTAATGCCGCTCCGAGCCCATCGTCAACTCCGTAGATGGGACAGAATCCTCGTGCCAGAGAGCGGGTTTTCAGCGTCGCATCAGCTACCAATGAACGGATAGTCTCTGCTTGTATTGCGGCAGTGGGAGCAGTCTCCAGCAAACGCATCGACAACGTTCGACACATGATTTCAATACCAATCAGGTGAGGAGCCAAATCATCATGCAACTCCTGACCAATATGAATTCGCTCCTGATCGTCCGCTTCAGTTATTTGCCGCTCCAGTCTCTTTCTTTCACTACTTTCAACCCCGAGTTGCTCCATAAAACGGTTGAAAAACGATGATAGCTGCCCGACTTCATCCCGGGAGTGGTATTTCATCCGCACCGAATAGTCACCTGTTGCCCCCTGGGCAAAGAGGTTAGTCAACAAATCAAGCGGTTGGGTGATCGTGGTGCTGACATACATCGCCACCAATGCACCACCTGACAGGCAGAAAAGGGTAACCAGAACCCCGATATCAAACATGGTGTCAAGGGGTTTGTAGATATCATCAAGATAAGCAGACGAGGCAACAACCCAGTTAACTTCAGGGATACGCGCAAAAACAACAACTTTCTTCCGGGGAGCAGTTTCTCCCGGATTCTGCCAATCGTAATAGAGCTTTCCTTTTTTTTGGGTCAGCAGGCTCATAAAAAAACCATCTGACCTTTCCATCCCTTTATCAAAAACGTTTTTTCCTTGATGAACCGGATGGGCAATCAGCTTACCGGTTAAATCCAGGACAAAAGTATAACCGCTGGTCATAAACTTTAATGCTTCAAAGCTCTCCTGGAAATCATCAATATTAACCACCTGATCAAATTCATCCCGATAGGCAGAAGCAGAGATAATCCAGTCCCAAGGCTCAAAATAGGTCATCCAATAAGCCTTGTCACGGGGCTCCAGATCTTCAGGGTTTTTCCATTTATATTCGGCATAACCGTTTTTATTGCGAACCTGCTCAGCAACAAACGGAACATCGGATAGATCCACAAAACGAAGTTCTGGCTCCGGGTGGACAACCACAATTCCATTGCTGTCAAGGCAGTAAAGATAACCACTTTTGGCAATTTTTTGACTTAACAGAACCGCTTCAGCACGTGCCTTAGCTTCTTGTTCGGTCAGATTGCCGTCGAGATATTCCTGATAAAACAGTTTAACAATTTCGGCGTTTGTCTCTGAAATCGTACGCAACGAATTTCGAATTGACAACCGTACTGACGTTCGGATCATATTGAGCATCAATCCAGTAGAATTGTTCAGTTCGCGATCGACCTGCGCCTCTAATGCCTCACGCATCACCATCGTTGTAAACCCCCCGGAAAGGAGTGCCAGAGGGGCAAAAAGTACCGTACAAACGAGCATAATTTTATAGCGAATCGGTAAATTATTTAATATTGTTCGAGGCCACATAAATAATTCCAGTGCAATGTTTGTAAAAATGAGTTGTGGCTTAGATTAAAAACCTAAGCAATCTGCAGCGTCTGAGTAAATTTCTCGGCGGCTCTGGATTTGTGTCGGACTCCCCCCTCTTAAAGGTTAACAACCTATCACGGAATATAGGAATACCGTGACATTCTTTTTGACCCTCTTAATAAATCGGCAAAAAAGAGATTTTGTAGGTTATAAGCCTATCCAGCGGCAGCTATTTTCCTACACAGCAAAAAGTTTCCGCCTGATTGGCCTCCCGGTAAGCGCTGCTATATGATCCCCAACAATAGCATTCTATAATACCATTATAAAATGAAAAATAATGGATAATTATTACCTTGCATACCAAAAGACAGGAACTACTGCTGAAAACCGATTTTTTCGACAAACTAAATAGAACATTGCACAACACGGAATCACTATGGAATTAACACGAGAGATATACTGGAACGTAGGTCATGGACTGAGCACCTTGCTACCGATGCACCTACTGACCATGGCCGCTATTGCCGTACTCATTTACCCGTTTATGGCACAGATAAAAACCTACCCACATGGGCAGTCCCTTAAGCGGATCGACCAATTGCCACAGCAAATTGACAGCAGGTTCAAGTCCGTATTATTGCAAAGCAAAGTACTCCAGATCAAAGGCTCAGGGCTGGAAAGCAGAACGGACGATCTCATCATACACAGAGGCAAATTAGCATCAACAGCATTGCAAAATGCTTTGTTCAATCTATCAATTAATACGACCAAAGGAGAATATTAATGAAAATTCTTGTTTGCATTAAACAGGTTCCTGATATGGAATCGAAGTTTAAAATTTCTACTACAGGCACCTGGTATGATGACGCTGATTTAGCGTGGCGAATGAACGAATATGATGAGTATGCCGTTGAGCAGGCGGTACAACTCAAAGAACAGGTTGCAGGATCGGATCTAACCGTACTCTGTATTGGCCGCAAGCAAGTTCAAGAAACCATGAAAAAAGCTCTGGCAATGGGTTGTGATCGCGGTGTCCATATTGCCGATGATGTCGCACATGAAAAAGACCCTTTTGAAATTGCTTCGATCATTGCCGAATTTGCCAAAGATAAAGATTTTGAACTGATTTTTACCGGGATGCAATCACAGGATCGCGGCAGTGCCCAGGTCGGAGTCCTGATCGCCGAACTGCTCGGATGGCCAAGCATCTCTACCATCGTTGATTTTAATTATGCCGATGGCAAGATCGACGCCAAGCGTGAACTTGAAGGGGGCATCAAGGCTCTGGTTCGTTGTTCCACTCCGGCTCTAGTCACTTGTCAACTGGGACTGAATACCCCACGCTATCCAACCTTGCCAAACATCATGAAAGCCAAACGTAAAGAACTCCTCACCGCTAAAGTCGCTGAATTACTCAAAGTCGAAGCCAAGCAGGATACCGCAAAAATCTACTTCCCGGAAAAACGGGGTGGTGGATTGGTTCTTGAGGGTGATGTAAACGACCTGGCCGATCAGCTGATCAAAATACTCAAAGAAAAAACTGCCGTTCTAGCCTAGGAGAGAAATGATGAAAACACTACTGGTTGCTGAATATAGAGATGGAAAACTTTTAAATTCGACTTACGAACTCGTCGCTTTTGCCGCACAAACAGGTTCCGAATCGGCCATGTTTCTGGTCGGTGATAACAGCATAGTACCGCAGTACAACGGCACCCTCTACCTTGCTGACAGTAATAAATACAACGAGTTCAATCCTGCGGTTCACAAACAATTATTGCTTGATGTGATCGCCACCGAAAAACCCGACATGGTGGTTTTCAGTCACTCGTCCTATGGCTGGGATCTGGCGCCGCGAATTTCTCTGGCATTGGGAGCAGCACACATCTCAGAAGTTGTCGAGATTGATGCCGGCGTACCGGTTGCTCCAGTCTGCAATTCGAAGTTGCGCCGTCAGGTCAAAGGAAATACCGCCCAGACAGTGATAACCCTGCAAGCTGGAACCTTCGGTTTAAGTGATGAGCCCTCCGGCACGCCAACAATCATAGAGATAAATACCGACAGTGTGGCACAGACTGAATTTTATGGCTACGAGGAAGCAGAAGCCAGTGGTGTCGACCTTTCCAAGGCCGAAGTCATCGTCAGCGCCGGACGTGGTATCGGCAAGCCAGAGAATCTTGGAATCATCGAAGAACTGGCCAAAGCACTTAAAGGCGAGTACGGCGCCAGTCGTCCGGTCATTGATGCCGAATGGGTCGATCACAGTCGTCAGGTTGGCACGACGGGGCAAACCGTCTCCCCGAAACTTTATGTTGCTTGTGGTATCTCGGGAGCCATCCAACATCTGGCAGGGATGAAGAAATCGGAATTTGTCGTCGCTATCAACACCGATAAAGATGCACCTATCGGTGAAGTAGCCGACGTATTGATAGTCGCCGACCTGAAGCAGTTCGTACCCGCGCTGACCCAAAAGTTATCAGCCTAACAAACTCATACTAGCGAGGATTAACATGAACGACGTCTTTATTATTGATGCACTACGTACCCCTTTTGGCAGTTTTAGTGGTTCCCTGGCCAATGTACCGGCGCCGAAACTGGCCGCACCAGTCATGGCAAAACTATTGGAAAATTCTGGCTTGCCGGCAGAAACGGTCGATCAGGTTATTGCCGGTCAGGTTGTTGCCGGAGGCACTGGACAGGCTCCCGCCCGTCAGGCAATGCGTTTTGCTGGTATTCCCGACAGTGCCGGAGCTCTGACAATCAACAAGGTTTGTGGTAGCGGGCTAAAAGCCCTCATGCTCGGTGCAGATGCGATTCGACTTGGCGATGCTGATGTGGTGATTGCCGGCGGCATGGAAAACATGTCGCTCGCCCCCTATGCTCTACCTGCAGCTCGTGCTGGCATGCGGATGGGTGACAACAAAGCAGTTGACCTGATGGTTTTTGATGCCTTAACCGATCCCTATACCGGTCGCCACATGGGGCAGGTAGCCGAAGAACGAGTCAAAGCTCACCAGCTCACCCGCGAAGCTCAAGACGATTATGCTATCAGCTCCTACAAACGCTCTCAAGAATCGATCAAGAACGGGGTTTTCGATGCCGAGATCGTTCCGGTGGTCAAAACAACTCGCAAAGGGGATATCGTCATCGACAAGGACGAAGAACCTGCAAACGTTAATTTTGACCGCCTTTCAACCTTGCGTCCAGTCTTTGACAAAAATGGGTCAATAACTGCTGCTAACGCATCTACCATCAACGATGGTGCTGCTTTTGCCCTGCTTGTTAGCGCTGCCACAGTAGAAAAATATGGCCTCAAACCCAAAGCACGGCTGGTATCTTACGCGACTAACAGCCTTCATCCCGATATGTTCCCCGATGCACCCGTTGGGGCGATTACCAAAGCACTCAAAAAAGCAGGCCTCAACATTGAAGATATTGGTCGTTTTGAAATTAACGAAGCGTTTGCGGCCGTTACCATGATCGCAATCAATGAGTTAGGTCTCGACCGCAACAAAGTCAATGTCAACGGCGGTGCAGTTTCAATCGGACACCCGGTTGGTGCCAGTGGTGCCCGCCTGGTAGCAACACTGCTACCAGAACTTGAGCGCAGCAATGAGCGTTATGGCTTAGCGACGCTATGTATCGGTGGCGGTGAAGCGGTAGCGGCCGTTTTTGAGCGACTCTGATTTAATTAAATTTAGAAGTTATTCAGGAGGAAAAAATGAGTTTCAAAAAAATTATGATTGTTGGTGCCGGACAGATGGGTGGCGGAATTGCTCAAGTTGCAGCGCAAGCAGGGCTGGAAGTCTTACTTAATGATATCGATGGCAAACTGATCGAGCAGCGCTTAGCATTTATCGCCAAGCTGTTGGATAAAAGTATCGCTAAAGAGAGGATCACCGCCGACCAGAAAACCGAAATCATGGCACGCCTGATTCCATCGACAGATATTAATGCTGCGGCAGATGCCGATTTTATTATCGAAGCAGCCAGCGAAAATATGGCAATCAAAGAGAAGATTTTCCGAACCCTTGATGGAGTTGCCAAACCGGGGGTGATTCTCGCCAGCAACACCTCATCTCTGCCAATCACCGAAATTGCAGCTATCACAAATCGCCCGGAACTGGTTATCGGGATGCACTTTATGAACCCCGTGCCAGTGATGAAACTGGTCGAAATCATTCGTGGCATCGCCACCAGTGATGCTTGCTACAAAAACGTTGAGGAATTAACTATCCGCTTGGGTAAAACTCCGGTCGAAGTTAATGACTACCCCGGTTTCATTTCAAACCGGGTACTGATGCCGATGATCAATGAGGCCGTTTACTGCGTTTACGAAGGGGTCGCCAAGCCGGAAGCAATCGACACCGTAATGAAACTGGGGATGAACCATCCCATGGGGCCACTGACGCTAGCCGACTTCATTGGTCTCGATACCTGCCTGGCGATCATGGAAGTGCTTTATGCAGGTTTCGCCGACAGCAAATATCGCCCTTGCCCACTGCTGCGCAAGATGGTCAAGGCTGGCTGGCTTGGCAAGAAGAGCGGCAAAGGTTTCTTTGAGTACGCATAACAGGAGGCAACAATGGGTTTTGAAAATCTGACATTGGCAACAGACGGAGCAATAGCGACGGTGACCATCAATCGCCCGAGAGCCATGAACGCTTTGAATCGTGACACCCTTGAAGAATTAAAGCAGCTCTTTAGTGAACTGGAGCAACAGGAAGAGATCAAGGTCATTATCCTGACCGGAGCTGGAGGGAAAGCATTTGTCGCTGGCGCTGATATTGCTCAGATGCAGCAAATGAATGCGCTGGAAGCACGTGCTTTTGCCCGACTCGGACAGCAAGTGATGACCAATATCGAGCAATGCAGCAAGCCAGTCATTGCCGCAGTTAACGGATTCGCCCTCGGCGGCGGCTGTGAACTGGCAATGGCTTGCGATATCCGCCTGGCAAGTGAAAAAGCGAAATTCGGCCAACCAGAGGTGAACCTCGGGGTGATCCCCGGCTTTGCCGGAACCCAGCGCTTAAGTCGTTTGATTGGCAAGGGGCGTGCCAAAGAGTTGATTTTTACTGGGGATATGATCGATGCCAATGAGGCGCTCCGTCTCGGGCTGGTGAATAAAGTTATACCTGCCGAGCAACTGCTTGAAGCTGCCCGGGCTATGGCAGAAAAAATTGCCGCAAAAGGGCCGGTTGCAATCCGTTTCAGTAAGGAAGCGGTCAACAAGGGGTTGGAGATGGATCTCGATAAAGCCAATGCCTATGAAGCGGAGTTGTTTTCCCTCTGTTTCGCCAGCAACGATCAAAAAGAAGGGATGTCGGCCTTTCTGGAAAAACGTCCGGCCGATTTTCAAGGCAATTAACCACGAATACATAAGTAATCAATCAGCAACTCTCACGATAGGAAATTAATCATGATATTTGAACTGACCGACGAACACAAATTGATGCGTCAAATGGTTCGGGATTTTTCCGAAGCAGAGATCGCTCCAGGAATTAATCAGCGCGATGAAGAGGAACGGTTTGATCGCGAACTAATGTTTGACAAGCTTGGCGAACTCGGTCTGACCGGGATTGTTTTCCCCGAAAAACACGGTGGTGCTGAAGCAGATTATCTCAGCTATGTCATTGCTGTTGAAGAGCTTTCCCGGGTCTGTGCATCGACCGGTGTCACTTTGTCGGCACACCTGTCATTAGGTGCCAATCCGATTCACCTGTTCGGAACCGAAGAACAGAAACAAAAATTCCTCAAACCACTTGCCGAAGGCACCAAAATGGGAGCTTTCGCATTGACCGAATCATCAGCAGGCTCCGATGCCGGAGGCACTAAGACCACGGCTGTTCTTGATGGAGATGAATGGATCGTTAACGGTGCAAAAATCTTTACCACCAATGGTGGCGACGCCGAAATCTACATCGTATTTGCACGAACCGACAAAGAAGCGAAAAAGCACCATGGCATCAGTGCCTTTATCATCGAAAAAGATACCCCTGGATTCACCTTTGGTAAAAAAGAATCAAAATTAGGTATCCGTGCTTCCCCAACAAGAGAGCTGGTTTACGATAATTGCCGCATCCCGAAAGAAAACTTACTCGGTAAAGAAGGAGCTGGATTCAAAATTGCCATGCAAACCCTTGATGGTGGTCGAATCGGCATTGCCGCGCAAGCACTCGGAATCGCCCAAGGTGCTTTTGAAGCCGCACTGAACTATGCCAAGGAGCGGAACCAATTCAATCAGCCAATCAGCCGCTTCCAAGGAGTACAGTTCAAACTGGCCGACATGGCAACCGAGATTGAGGCAGCACGGCTGTTGGTTTATCAAGCGGCTTACCGTGCCAGCGCTGGGCTCTCATACGGGCAGCATTCAGCGATGGCAAAACTGTTTGCTTCCGATGTCGCCATGAAAGTAACGACCGATGCGGTTCAGGTTTTTGGTGGATACGGTTATACACGTGATTTCCCCGTTGAGCGGATGATGCGTGATGCAAAAATCACTCAAATTTACGAAGGAACTAATGAAATTCAACGGGTTGTCATCGGGGCCACACTCACCCGTGACTAACCTATATTCTAAATTGAAGGAGAGAGTCATGGATAAATGGCAAGAGAAGTATCAAGAAAAACTGTTCAGTGCTGATAATGCTGCAGCGGCCATCGAATCGGGTGATCATATCTGGTTCCCGGTTGGTGTTGGTGAGCCCCATGCCTTCCTGAAAGCACTGGTTGATCGCAAAGAAGAGCTCCAAAATGTCACTATCAACCAGATTTTGCCAGTTCGGCCTTGGTACTACGATGAAGAAACGGCACCACATATCAAACACAACTCATGGTTCACCAGCGGGGCATCACGGGCGGCAGTGAACGGCGGATGGGCAGATTTTACCCCCAACTATTTCCACGAAGTCCCTAAGTTACTTAGAAATTACTGGGCAGCTGATGCTGTTGGCGTGGTTGTTTCTCCAATGGATGAGCATGGCTATTTCAGTATGAGCCTTGGCTGTGATTATGTCTGGGAGGCTTTAAAAAAAGCCCGCAAGGTGATATTTGAAGTCAATCCTCAAGCACCACGTTGTTTTGGTGGATGCCAGATTCACATTTCACAGGTCACCCATATCGTTGAATGTAATGAACCATTACCAGACTTGCCGATACCCGTCCTGACCGAAGAAGATAAAATTATCGGGGGCTATGTTGCCGAGCTGATTCAGGATGGTTCCACCCTGCAAGTTGGGTATGGCGGGGTTCCCAATGCTGTCTGTCAGGCACTGAAGGAGAAACGGGATCTGGGTGTCCATACCGAAATGATCACCGAAGGGATTATGGAACTGTTCGAGTGTGGTGCCGCAAACAACTCGAAAAAAACTCTCAACCCCGGAAAGTTGCTGGGGACTTTCGCTTGGGGAACAAGCAAACTCTACGAGTTCATGCACAACAATCCAATGATCGAGATGCACCCTGTCGACTACACCAATGACCCCTATATCATTGGGCAACACGACAACATGATTGCCATCAATGCCACCATTGAGGTTGACCTGTTGGGACAATGCTGTTCTGAGTCGATGGGTTCTAAGCAATGGAGCGGCACTGGTGGTCAAGCCGACTTCTTCAAGGGAGCTAACCGCTCAAAAGGGGGCAAAGGTTTTGTTACCACTCCAGCAACCGCAAAACGGGGAACGGTTTCACGAATTGTTCCGACCCTGCAAAATGGAGCCATGGTTACCACCAGCAAAAACGATGTTGACCATGTTGTCACCGAATTCGGTGTTGCCAAGTTGCGCGGACAAACAGCCAGACAGCGTGCCACTGCATTGATCAGCGTTGCCCATCCTGATTTCCGGGCTGAGCTGACAGCTGCTGCGCAAAAAATGAACCTGATTTAATTTGGCATACCATAATGCTTGCAGAGACCAAAATATCTCTGCAAGCTATCTTACCAGGGGAGGAAAGACAATGACCATACAGCAACCAAACGCAAAGCTACCCACAACCAATAAAGACAGCTTGGACGAAGGAATTCAACTACTTAAAAAACTTTCGCGGAACCAGCTGATTGAAATTATTGTTGATGATGCCAAAAACTGGCTAGCCCACGATGGCCTCTGGTTTCAGGCAGTCGATGCCCTCTACGGTATGGATGTAGCAATTGAAGCTGACCGGGCGGCATGGAATAAATTCACCGTCATAGAAGCAAAGCGGATCATGGTGCGTCTCGGTCTTAAACCAGGTGGAGGTATTCCAGCCTTGGTTGAATGTCTTAAGCATCGTTTTTATGCTCGCCTCAACCTGCAGCAATCGATCGAGGTCACTGCCACCAGGGCAGTTTTCCAAATGGTCGACTGCCGGGTTCAATCGGCACGTAAACGGAAAGGGCTCCCCGACTTTCCCTGTAAGAGCGTCGGCATTGTTGAATACACTGAGTTTGCTAAAGCCATCGATCCACGCATCAAGACCCGCTGTATTGCTTGTCCCCCCGATGCACATCCCGATTCTTACTTTTGTGCCTGGGAGTTCACCATAACGCAGGATTAATTCAACAGATAGAGTTCATAAGGGCATGCAATATTACCAGCGGGAAGAGGGAAAAGAGCAACCATATTGGCCATTAGGTCCGTTCAAGGTGCGCCTGCCATTTGTCCATTACCGCTGGGAGATGGTTGAATTCCTTCAGGCGATTGTCATGTTTGTGGTCAGTCTGGCCATGATTCCGTTGCTGGAAAAATATTTGCAACTCCCCTACGATGTGGCAATCGCTTTTGTCTTTGTCTGTGGTATCGGTTTCATGTTGCCGGCATTACTTGGGGTTGCCCACGTCCCCGGCTGGATCGCCCCCGCTATTCCGGTGGTGTTGATCTATCTGGAGCAGTTTGAACCGGGTTCAGACACGATCAAAGCTCTGGTTGCACTACAATTGGAGGTTGGTCTTATCTTCTTTATTCTAGGAGTAACCGGACTCGGTAGCAAAATTGTCCGTTTGATTCCGAATTCTCTTAAAGCGGGGATTCTGATTGGTGCCGGGATTGCCGCCTTAATAGGCGAATTAGAAGCAAACGGACGGGTTGCACAAACACCGATTGCCCTTTCTGTCGGCGCTTCACTCTGTATTTACATGCTGTTTTCGGTTTCGTTCAAAGAGATGGCAGCAAATAATCGAATTGCTAAAATCATTGCTAAATTTGGAATGGTGCCAGCAATGATCATTGCAATGGTAGTCGGGTGGTTGGTTTCTGAATACCCCTCCCCCGACATTCAATTTGGCTTTACCCAGCCGGCTTTTGCCAAAATGTTTAACTACCTCCCCATCCGTCTCGGCATGCCAGGCGCAGATCTTTTTCTGGCGGCGATGCCAACTGCCGTAATTGCCTACATCATCGCGTTTGGCGATATTGTCGTCGGTGATGCCTTGATCAATCGTGCTAACGCTGAACGTCTCGATGAAAAGATTGATAACTGCACCAACCGTTTACATCTGGTGACCGCCCTGCGCAATATTATCCATTCCTTTTTTGCCCCTTATCCCGGCTTGTCCGGGCCGGCATGGACTGCCGTTACAGCTACGACGGCGGAACGGTTTCGTTCTAACCAGACCTCGATGCAGTCAATTTACAGTGGTGCTGGCACATTCTGGATATCTGGTTTTTTAGCATTGCTGATGTTACCGCTAGTCAGCCTGTTCAAGCCCTTTTTGGCCATCGCCCTCTCTTTGACTTTGCTCGTTGCTGGTTATCTATGCCTTAGCATCGGCATGGAACAGGTGACCAACAGTATTCAGCGTGGTGTCGCTGGAGTGGTTGCCATTATGCTGGTAACCAACGGAGCAGCCTGGGGACTGGGCATTGGAGTCGTCCTTTATTTTCTGGTAGAGAAGAAAAATCCATTCGGGAAAAGCCCTGTATCCTCATAAAATATTTGTCCTGAAACTAAAATTTTTAAAAAAGGAGAATCAATATGTCCCTAAAATTTAAAGCACTGCTGGTTGAACAGCCGGAAAAGAAGGTTTTTAGTCGATCTATTGTCACCCGCACCGTCTCCGATCTCCCAGAAGGAGAACTGCTGGTCAAAGTACACTATTCCTCCCTCAATTTTAAGGATGCCCTTTCTTCAGTTGGCAACCCGGGTGTGACCCGCAACTTTCCACGGATATATTTATGAAAATTATTGATTCGGTCGCAGCTGTATTCTGCAATGGTCATAAAATTTTTACGGTGCGCCGCCAGTCATACCTGAAAGCCTTTCCTGGGTATGATTCCTTCCCAGGTGGGAAAATTGATCGTGAAGACTCCAGAGCACAACACCCCGTCAAGTTTCTGTGTAACTGGGATGGCCATGCTATGCATGCACTGGTTCGGGAAGTCCAGGAGGAACTCGATTATGACCTGCCTGCCGAAATTGCCTCAGGGCAAATTGTTTCAGTAAAATATCTTGCTACAGCGTTAGCACCAGCCACGGTTGCAATTCGTTTTCGCCTGCACTTCTTCCGGATAGACCTAAAAACACGCCCGGTGTTTAGTGTAGACGCTGGGGAGATTGCAGACAGCTGCTGGAAAACTCCAATGCAATTGCTCGACAGTTTCCATAAGGGTGACGCCTTGATGGTTCCTCCACTCTATTGGCTATTGGAAAAGTTGCACCGAGATCCCCAAGGAGACAATTTTGGCGATCTGTCTCCGCGGTTTGATGAAAACATTTATGTCCCCAGGATAGAAGTTTTG
>JAKIUD010000094.1 GCA_021647765.1 Desulfuromusa sp.
CGAGGACTCTGGCCGTATTAATGCGACCCTCCTTATCGACCTGGAAGGCATCATTAACGATTGCCTGGAGATTTTTATTGGCTCCATCAGACCAGCGGTTGATGCAATTATCGATCAGCTCCTTAGCGACCTGGAGCCGCTCATCAAAGACAATCCGATCAGCGACAGCGACCTGCACCCGGTACTTACCATCAAAACTGCGCAGGGAGACGTTGCCTTTTTTTCCGCCGATTTTTGCGCCATATTTTTCTGCTGACAGCAGGATAAATGTCTCCACATCAGTCAGAGCGCTAGTTTTAAAGCGGCACATCAGCTGGTTCAGCTCGCGGGCTTTTTCAATCAACTCCATCACCACTTCATCGCGCAGCAGGTCGATATCTTTGATCTTCTCGATCGGCACCCATGCGCCCTGGGCGTTCTCTTTATATCCGTCCATTGTTTTATCTCCTTGTTGGGCCTGAAAAAGCACCACTGGCGACCATCATTTTTGCGCGCAACACGGCACGCTCTTCTGATTCTTTCCGGTATCGCCGCGGGTTGAGTAGTTTCCGGGGAGACAACTGTTGCTGTTGCTGTTTTTCTTTCCCCTTATCCGAGCCTTTCTCCATCACCATAATCAGCGCGATCACAACAACCACGCCGACAATCACGCCAAAAACAATGGAGATCCCCATCAGGGTTGTGGTTTCCGGCGACCAGCTATAAATAATTCTTTCGATCATGCGATTCTCCTTTTTTTGTTTTTCGACCATTCCTGGTTATCGATCCAGACACCATCTTGATAGAGATAGGGGGGCGGCGAATGCATGCCACGATCCATCCAGCGATAAAGCGGTTTCGCACAGTTCTGGCACAGGTCATATTTGCTGTTTCTGCCATAGGTTCCCGTGCAACCGATTCGGGTGCATTGGTGGCGTGGATGTGGATGACCTGACCGGTGTGTTGCTGGCAACTTGATTTGGGGTTGACTCTGATTCGGTTTTCTTGGCGCAACAAACCGCGCTGCCGGTGCCGGTGCCGGGCGACTGCGCTGGAATCCGCAGACACACTTGACAACTTGTATCCTGCTACCGTTTTGGAGATAGTCATAAAACCAAGTTAGCGCAGCAATCCCAGCGTGACATTTTGGGCAACGGATGCTCATGATTTGCCTCCGTTGTATTTGCAAGTCGGGCAGGTCTGGTAAAGCTCGGTGGTTTGCCCGCTGCTGGGGAAAAATGGCAGTTCTGCGCGTTGTCGGGCTTCTAAACAATCAGCCAAGGCAATTTCACCCAGAATTGGGCAATTGACGGTTTCATTGGAAAATTCGGCGACGATTCGCTCCAAAATCTTATCTGGATTACCGGCATACTTGCCAGCCAGCACCAGAGATACGGCGCTGGAACTGCGTCCAATCCGCTTTGCAACCTCAGCCTGGCCGTGAGTTTCTACGGCGCTGCGAGCAACTTCAAGACGATCACTTTGCGTCATGATCATCTCCCTCGCTCCAGACAACCCGGTTCAGGTTGGGGTCGTAGACCTGCTTGATGCGCTGGATCATTGGTGGTTTCGGTCCGGTGCGATTGACCAAAGTGTAACTGCCATTTTCAAACTGTTTGAGATACCCGGCACGACACAAAAACTGGCAGTAGGTTTTAGCTTCACCAAGAGCAACAGCATGATCGTCAGTGCTGGCAAAGACATGGATATCAGTTGCAGTAAAGGTGTCGCTGCTGCGCATCGTTTCCCACATCTGCTCACGACCACGTCCCTGGGTCACTTCGGTGCCATCACGCCGGACACGGGGAGCTTCAACACCGCGATCCTGAATCAGTTTGTAAACCTTGGTTGGCTTGATAAAACCGTTACCACTAATGTATCCAACCAGTTCCAGAATTCCTGCGGCAGTCAGTCCTTTGATATATTCGCCGGTCTGGTTGATAGTGCAGCGGGTTTCCTGCTGGATTTGGCGCACAGTAAAATCACCTTGGAAGGTGCGGATTGCGTCCCAGATGGCATCTCTGGTTTGCAGCCTGGTTATTTCGTTAACTGGTTTTCTGGCCATGGCTACACCGCCCGTCTGGGAGCGGGAGTGCGCCCGGTATGCCAGCCACGATCTGCCCAGGAACTGAGGCTGATTTCGCTTAAGTGCTGGGCTTCGTTTTTGGCGCGGTTAAGGTTGACCACCACGCGGCGGGTATTGCCACCGGTTTGTTTGTGGAGTTCGGTCAGCCAATCTTCAGCAATCGTCACGTTGGGGCAGTACATATTGGCCAGCATGGCGATATCGTTCATGTTGGCTGGTTGGGCGGCGACCGGCTTGAGGATCCGGCTGTGGGCACGTTCCCAGCGTTCCAGTTTTTTGACCAGCAGTTCTTCTCCGGACAAAATGACCGGCACGCGGGATTTATCCATCATATTGCGCACCATTTCGATCATGCTGGGCTTGATAAGATGATCGGCTTCGTCGAGGATCAGTGGTCTTTGACTGGCTCGCAACTGGGTGACCACCTGGTTGAACATCTCATTGATGTTACGCGCAGCAGGGATGCTCATTTCAAACAGGATGGCCTGCAGCAGGGCTTTACGGGTCCAGTGGTCACAACATTCAACCCGGATGCCGCGCACTTTTGAGCGGACAAAATTACAGGCGGATGTCTTTCCGTACCCTGCATGTCCATAAAATGCGACAAAAAAACCGCCGATCTCCCGGCAATCGACAATCGCTTCATTGACCGCCGTAAGCAGCAACGCCACATTGGAAAGCGGCGCTGGAGTCTTGACGGTCTCTCGATACTGTGTCATTCTTTAACCTCCTTTTAGTAACCCCTTAATTGGGGATTAAAGCGGCGCTGTAACGTCGCTTTTTTATTTGGTGTTGTTGACCACAAGTTTCAATTCTGCTTGATTAGGTGGTATTCTCAGATAGTGGTTTTCTGCCTGCACCTCAAGAATGTCTAGCACCCGTTTTGTCATTTCATACTGACCTAGGTAATAGGCTTGCCTAGGGTTTTTTTTTGCCTCATCAACTGCGAGACTCTTTGCGCTAAAAAGCTCAAACCTGATATCAATAAACAATTGGTCAATGATGACTTGGGCCAGCCTGCGGTTTTCTACGGATGACATGGTGCTCCTCCTTGCGGTTGGATGTCAGCGTCCAGATCGGCCATTGTTTTTCCTGCGTTAGTATTCATAAAGGTTTTAAGCCAGTTCTCCGCCTCTTCACATGGTGGGTTTCCGGTCTTTTTTTGTTGCATTAACTGTCGATAAGCTTGAATTCTGCTGGCAGGGCTGTCGGGTTCTTTAAAGGCTGGAGAGCTATTCGTTTCAGCTTTTTCTTCATCAATAAGTTGCTGATGAAACTGGCTGATCTGGGCTGGAACAATCTCTTCAATCTCGACCACCCCACGGCGTTCGGCTTCAACCTCATCCAGTTGGCTATAAAGTCTCTTTGCCCTTCCGGTGGCGCGTTTTTCCATGGCATGTTCGGATTCACTGACGGGGAACATGCGGCTGCGGTTGGCTTCAAACCCGGCTTTGCAGATCAGGCGCTCATCCATATCGCGAACATAGACAAACTGGCCATTTTGCGGTTCGTATTCGACGAAGACCTGTTCCCCGAAGTGGTGTTGTAGTTCGGAGTTAAAGTAGGTGTTGCCAAACAGGCGGACGTTACCGCGCCGGGTGGTGACCTGGACGCGTGGTCGGAATAGATCGTCGAGTTCAAGCTCTGTGGCGGTGTCGGGAACCCAGCCTTTGGCCAGATAGGCATCCCACATTTCATTGGGGGTCATATAGCGGCGGTTGCCGCCCTGGTCGGTGATTTTCGGTAACGCACTGTGAGGGCGATTGTTGTAGTCATCAACGGCCTGTTGGCAGAGGTCTAAAAATTGTGGCCAGCTGATCAATACGGCGGCAGCTTTAATATCATTGGTCAGCAAGCGTTGGGTTTTGTACTGCACGCTGGCGTCCATATCCTTGCCGCTGTAGGTTGGTAGTTTTTTGGCGGCACGGATCCACAATGACCGCTGCAATCGCTCCACCAGTCCGCGAGCCTGACTGTTGCCGACGATGCCGGTTTTAAAGGTGATCCCCAGTCGGGCATAGCGACCGAAAACTGGATCGGCATTAACCTTGGCTTTGTTTCCTGAGCCGGGATCGGTGTAAAAAATAAGCGGAATGCCACCGCGTGGTTTGTCTTCGTTGACCATAATTCCGTGACGTAGAGCATCGGCGACGGTCTGGGCAGATTCGGCCAGCCCGGCACTCCAGCCGGTCACCACCCGGGTTGCGGCATCAATGACGGCACAAACTTCGGGTTTAAACGGACGCCCGTGGATGGGATGTCGGACTGAGGCCTTAAACGAGTGACCATCACACATACAGACTTCTAGCGGTGCCAAATCGCTGGTGTCGCGGCTGCGGAACGGTTTGATGGTTTTGATTTCTTTGGCGCTCATCCGCCCCTTTTCCCGGTCGACTTTACTCATCTTGTCAAGAAATCGGCGGGCTTGAGAGGGACTCGGCATGGATAACATCTCTGGTAACAGATATTCCAATTCTTCCAGGGCGTCGGGGATCGAGGGTTTCTGTGGCTTCTGGTAGCACTTGAGGAAGTATGGAACCCATGCGGGTATCGGCTGCTTGGCTGGTTCAGCCGGTGCCAGTGCGGTGGTACCGATATCGCGCAGATCACGCCAGCGGTACAGGGTGCGGCGGCTGAGTGTTTGTTTTCCGGATCCGTTTTTTGAGCGGGCGTTGGCAAGCGGGACAATCTGCTGAATATGTTCGGGCAATGTCCCAGCCTGAGCACGGGCGACAATTTTATCAATGGCCTTGCTAATGCCAAACTGCTCGGCCAGCTGATCGACCAGGGCAAGGATCTGCAACCGTGCATCCATAGTGTTACGTCGCCATGCTGGGAGGCTGGCTGGCGCGGGGAGATTATCGTTCAATACCAGGGCGTGATTCTCTTTGAGTGTCAGCTGGCCGCTGGTCTCGGGCAGGGATTCGATCGCTTGATCGAGCAGGGCGGCTTTGGTTTCGGCTGGCAGGCTGTCAATGTGGTATTCGTAGCCGCCGCCGTTGCCGTGACGCTTGCGGGATTGCCAGTTTTCACGCTTGGCTTTGGCGCGGATACCGTCGGTTGTTCCCGGCAGTCCTGGTAGTCCTTTTAATTCTGAGATGGAGTACCACTGGCGGCTCATGCTTCTTCCCCCTCGATCGCTGCCAACAACACCACTCTCTTGCGCTTTTCTGCCCGTGCTGCTGTGACGGCTTCGTCGTATTGCTGGATTTCGGCACGTAAAGCGTCCGGGGCTTGCAAGGCAAATAGCCCGGCAGCTTCGGCCAGAACTCTTAGGGGTTCTGTGCTGCCGGTGGATTGGCAAAATGCGGGGAGAAATTCAGCGGGGATGCGGTGCGGGTGGTTTTCTGATGTCCAATTATTAATCTGATGCACGCTGATGGTCTGTCCGGTTAAATCGGACATGTCATCAGCAAGAGTTTCGCGCGACTTAGGGGCGTTCTTGATCGCTATCTTGACGGCGGCTTGCAGCTTTGCATTAACACACAATCGACCAGGGACACTGCGCTCAGCACGTTCGGCAGTAAGAAGATCAAGCAAGCTCATCTGGTTCGGATCACTGACGATTCTTTTCCGCTTTTTGGTCATTGTGTCGCCCTGTTTTGTTTGGTATGGTTTGACTACGCAGCGTACTTGGGAAAAACCTTTTCCAACGGCAGATTCAACCGCCGGGCAACTTCTGTGGCCACACGCCGTGACGCCCATTTACCATGGACGACACCGTTGACACTGGCTTTTCGGATATTAAGATCACGAGCGATATCGGCTTGTTTGATGCCACGTTCAACCATGAGTGCGCGGATTTTGTTTGGTTTCATGAGTCTACCTTTTAAAAATGAGGGGGATTATGTTGATATTGAGTGCCCTGAAAATGGTTCTTGAGATTCTCGTGTTGTTTGCGGCCAGCGTGAATATCATATTGAGGGTAAAGAAAAGGCTGGACACCTCATTATCAAATTCAAAAAAGGGGGAAAATATGGCGTACAAAAGCAAAATAAAAGAGGAAACCAACAGCAGTTCTGGTCGGGCGAAAACAATCTTTTTTTTCTTCGGTTTTTTTCTGGCGCTATCCTCTTTAGCGCTGTTTTTATTTGGTCCGGAAAAGGATGCTCCATTGACGGCTGGAATTGCGGCAAACTTGGTGATGTCTTTAATTTTGGCCATCAGTTCTATCCTTCTTTTGAGGGAATAATTTTTTTGAAGTTTTTCCTTCACTTGTTAGGTGATGATTTAAGGGCATATTAACTACGAAAACGTAGTCGGTCAAGGATTATTTTCTATTTCGTAGTTTAATTTTTCTAATATTGCAGTATTTTCCAATAAATATAATGATTATAGGGGTTTGCGTAACTACGAAATAATTAATACAATTTAGGTATTATTTCGGAGTTGTTGACTGGAACTACGAAATGAAAAAAAACGAATTTAAGGAGCGCTTAAGGGAATTAATAGGCGATGAAAAACCTTTTCCTTGGGCTGAAAGAATAGGAATAACGCCTGGTGTATTCAACAGGATGTGGAATGATGGTGTTGCACCAAAAGCTGACAGTTTAGAAAAAATTTCTAAAGTAACAGGGGTTTCACTTGACTGGCTCATCCTTGGCAAGAGCCAGAAAGAAAAAAGTGAGAAATTTTCAGTAGTTGAAGAACATAAAAAATATAATCTAAATAGTGATGAATTCGCCCTGGTGCCGCGCTACAACGTCCAGGCGAGCGCTGGTGGCGGTGCTGATGTTCATAGTGAGCAGGTTGTTGATCACCTGGCGTTCAAGCGCTCCTGGCTACATGAAATGGGACTGCAGCAAGAAAAACTGGCACTTATCACAGCTAAAGGTGACAGCATGGAGCCAACCATCAAAAATGGTGATATGCTTTTGGTCGACACCAGGGTCACAACTGCGGCAGACGGTATTTATGTGTTGAGAATGGACGGGATGCTGCTAGCAAAGAGATTGATAAAAAACCCGATAGATCAAAGTGTTACGGTAAAAAGTGATAATAATATTTATCCACCGGTAACAGCTCAAAAAGACCAGCTTGGCTTACTAGAAATCGTCGGACGTGTGGTGTGGATCGGCGGGAAAATATAATTTTATAGGAGGGAATTATGAAGAAAATTTTAATTTTTATTCTCTTAGTATTACTATCTCAACCCGCCCTAGCAATGAACAAAAATGAAATTGTTAAATATTTTATAAGCAATCAGGAACCGACGGCGAAAGATGCCCTGTGGTCTGCCCCTGATGTATTCAAGGTGGGAGTTATAGATAATAAATCTAACCGCAATGGTTATGCTCAGTATGTGTGTTCAGTCCTGGCCGAGTCCGGTTTATCCAGAGGTACCTGGGTGCAGATCATGGACATCCAAAAAATTGTTTATCAAAATAAATGGGTTCGACTTGGCGAAGCTCATTGCCGTTAAGTCTCTGTTTATAATCATAAAAAAGAAGAAGGGTGGATAATGAAAAAAATTGCGGTTTTACTTTTATTTTTATTCGTCTATTCAAGTACATCATACTGCGCTGGAAATATATTGTTTAGTAGATATAAAGTAAAGTTGCTGTCGGCACCAAGTTTTTCAGGAAATTACATAAGTCAGTTCGGAAGGCTCACAAGGTTTGAAATTGTTGAAGATCGTGGAGAGTGGTTTAAGGTAATAGGACCAAATGGTGAACAAGGTTTTTTAGCTAAGAAGTGGTTATTGGAAAAAGAAGAGGCAATAAAAGAAATAGATAAAGCAAAACAGACTAAATTGATTGCTGATAAAAATAGACAAATAGAAGTTGCCGAGATAAAAAATAAACTTATAAAAATTCCAGAATCAAATTATAAAGAAAATCTAGGCCTTTACCAAAGATTATTGTCTCTTGATAAAGAAAATAATATATATAAAGAAAAAATTAGCTACTATGTTGACAAAATAATTGAGCGCGAAAAATCACTCCGGGCTGGCTATGATCTTGAAATAATATCTTGGCAGTGGGCTGAGCGAAGTGGTTATGTCGTTGCTGAAGGTGAAGTTAAAAATATATCCAGTTTGAAAATGAAAGGCGTTCTTGCTTTAGTTGTCTGGTATGACAGTAATGACAGGATGATAACTTACAGCGATTCCGTAGTTGAGTATAATCCTATAATGCCAGACCAGACGGCACCATTTAGGGTAAATGCTAAATATAATCCCTTGATGGATTCAGCAAAACTTATTTTTAAGACTATTTCTGGAGCAACTCTTCCAGCTTATTTATCAAAATAGCTTACTGCCATACCGACCGTTAAATTCAAAGAAAACACCCAAATTCACGTGACGGTTCATATGGCAGTAAATTTAAAACAATTTTTTCTCGCCGGTTTTTAAAACCTTTTTAAATCAACTATTTAAATCCCATTAAATTTAAGAGCATCCCGTTAAATCCCGGATCCTGGTTGTGCCATACCTACTGCTGGTTAACAATTATGACGATTGGACACCCGAAATCCACTGTTTTGCGCTGCCAAGGAGTCATCTCAAACATGACTTTTGCCTTAAACTAAAAACCCAGATCAATAAATACAATATGTTGAGCAAATGAAAGATCGTGCCAATATTCTTTGCGAGCTTATTTCGCTAGAATCACAGGTATTTTGACCCTTGGCTCAAATATAAACAAGGATAAAATCTTTACGAAATTCCTTGATAAGCTCAGGCTGAATGAATTTTTAATCACTGCCCACGGCTCGTGGTGCACCTGCAATTTGAATTTACCGTCGTAATTGTACTTGTGTGAGATGGATTTCTATCCTTGAGCCTTTATCGATGACATGCTTGTTTCGAATAGTTTCGAGCGGTAAACAGTTCTTCGTGTGTTTCAGGCATGACATCATGGGGGACGGGGATTTGTTCAACAATTAATAATTTTGGAGATACGAGACAGCAAAAGCTTGTTTAAAAGGTGGGTATACTATAAGGGGCAAAAGGGGACGTTGTTGCTTTAGTGCTTTAAAGATGTTATCTTTCCACCATGCCAAGACAACCACGTATTGACAGTCCTGATCTTCTTCATCACGTTATCGTCCGTGGAATTGAGCGCGGCAAG
>JAKIUD010000095.1 GCA_021647765.1 Desulfuromusa sp.
TAACCTAAAAACATGATGCGTATTTCTCTGAAGTTCCATGTCCTGAATAATACAGACTGGGACAAGCCCAGTCTACACTATCCAGCACGGGGGCAAGCCCCCGAGATTTTCGCTACGCTCTGTTAAAGTCCAGTGACCGTCATTCCAGCGCAGGCTGAAATCGAGAAGTTTCCTGGGTTCATCAAAAAACAGGATCCCCGTTTTCACGAGGATGACGACTTTTGCAAGAGGCTCTTATATTATCTCTTATATATCTTTCACAAGCAGCAATCCCTGCTTGATCGTCGTTGTAGGTGTTATGAGGTTTTTCTTTTTATTGTTTGTCATGTTGATTTCAGCAACCCACCTTTTCGCGGCTGACTTCAGTTTCCACCAACAACAAGGGACACGACAGGGGTCAACCCTGCTGGTCATCGGTGGGATCGATGGCGATGAGCCCGGCGGTTTCCATGCGGCAGCCACACTGGTAACCCACTACCAGGTGCAACGTGGCAATCTATGGATTGTCCCCAATCTGAACTTCGAGAGCATTTTGAAGCGTCAGCGTGGCAATATGAACCTGAAATTTGCCTCTATTTCCAAACATGATCATCAGTACCAACAAGTGCAGCAGATCAAAAAGATCATCACCCAGCCACAGGTTGACCTGATTCTCAATCTCCACGATGGGAGTGGATTTTACCATCCTGAACGGATCAACAGTCAACGCAATCCCAACCGCTGGGGGCAGAGTTGCGTCATCGATCAAAGTCGGATAGAAAATGTGCGGTTTGGCAACCTGGAACATCTGGCTGAAATAATTATACAACAGATCAACTCAAAAACCTCCACACAAGGTCAGAATTTTCTGCTTAAAAATATGCACACAGCAACAGATCGAAAGGCTATTGCGGCAAAAAAATCCCTCTCATACTTTGCCGTGCGCAACCAAAAGCCATGCCTGTCAGTGGAAGCCAGCAAAACCCACTCGGTCTCCCTGCGAACCTACTATCACCTGCTTGCCCTGGAAGCGACCATGCAGCAAATGGGTATCCATTTTACTCGGGACTTTCAGCTTACTCCCCAGGGGGTAAAACAAATTATTAAGGACGATGCGGTGCTGGCACTCGTCGGCGGTCGGGTTCAACTTGAACTGAATAATATGCGTACCACAATTAAAAATTTCCCCCTGCCAGAGACCGGCACGCCAAAATTCACCGCCAACAATCCATTAATTACTTTGCTCCCTGCTGACAATCGCTATCGCATACATTATGGCAACAACCGATTAGCCTTTATCAATCCTCACTTCGTTGATCTTGACCGCAGTATTGACAGCGTTAAAATGGTGATTGATGGCATGTTACAGTCGGTTTCGTTCGGTTCAATCGTTCCGGTCAAAAAAAACTTTCTGGTAAAAGAGCAACAGGGCTACCGGGTTAATGTCGTTGGTTTTTCCAAGCCCGGACATCCTAATGACGGCCATTTACCAATCAGTCATGCGCAGCTGAAGCAAAGCTACTCAATCGACAAAGCAGGACAACTTTATCGGGTGGAAATCTATCGAAATGAGCGTTTCAGCGGTATGATTCTGGTTGATTTTCGTCAAAAAAGTGTCAGAAAAGAACCACTTATAGCTCGAATTCATCCCATAAATCTTGAATCAGACCAGCAATATAATTAAACTCAACGCCGCACCCGGTTCAGCAGTTTCTGATATTTTTCGACAACCTTTTCGTCTTTTTTGGCTTTTAGCTGTAATCGTCGTACTGCTGAACTCAGGGAAGAGACTTCGCGACCCAACCGCTTACCAAGGGCGGTCATAGTGTCACATCCGGTTTCCAGATAGAGCCAGGCAAGATAAGCCCGTGCTTCAGCATTAAGTCGATTTTTTCCCGGAGCGGCAAGTTCTGCCTCGGTTAATTTGTAACGTTCCAGGACAATCCGTAATACTTTTTCCGGACTGATCCTGGGTTGATATTTCTGACGTGACAGCTTCATTACCCCGCGAACAAATTCTTCATCACCAAGAATGCGTGGATCGTACTCGCTACCACGGCTGAAATTAACCTTGGCTTCCTCGGCTGATCCTTCATTGACATAGGCATGAAATTTCATCAGCGCACGGATTCCCGTCTCTTCAATTTGCAGATAGGTTCTCTCGGTCGAAAGCCAGAGCACTTTCTCGCGTCCACAATAGGCGAGGTGACTGCTCCATAAATAGTTCATTGGTGCACTTGCAAGTCCGGTTCGAATCGGAGCCAAGTGGACTTCCCGTACCAGCGCCAACAAATAGTCTTCCGGATTAATCAAAATTGCTTTGTAGCGCCCCTGAAACAGATGTCCAACCTGGTTGTGCCAGTCATTAAACCAGCGAGTATAACGAAAACCAAGTTGCTGCATAATCCGCGAGAGTGGCACATCAGCAACTTCAATCACCAGCTGAAGAGAGTTCGGCAGCAAGCAATAAGCATGGACTTTATGACCGAACTTCTCAATCCCCTCTTGAATCAACAACAGCAAACGGCTGTAGTCGGTTGCATCAAGAAATACGGGTTGATTGCCATTGCCGTGCAAGGTGACATAATAAACTGCTCCGGGAAAATGTAACCGGGGTTTCCGTGCCATATTAAACTCCTCGATCAAAAAGAAATTGCAAGCCTGCCCCCCCATAGCTACTGTTGACAGTAGCAGATTTTAACTTTAATACAAACTTAAATTGATAGGTAAAAAGGGGGGAAACTGGATTTACATTTTAAGCAGGAGGGTTATTCAGCTGAGGAAAATTCTTCGAATAAATAGGGGCCGGCCGTTTCTCGAACGTAGATTGTATGTGATATCAGGTTTTTTTCTGGAGTCCAGTAATGCAGCTGATAACCTGGCACATCCAAGGTGAACTGTGAAGGGAGTTTCATGGTCAGATCAAGAACCAGCGGAATCCCCATACTGGGTGCAGCACTGATAACAGTCCCCCGCCAGCCGACATGAGCCTGCAGATGGATATGTCCACAAAGGATAGTTTTTATATTGGTATATTTCTCAATAATATCCCCAAATCTATCCGCACCCACAAATCCATCAACATCAGTTTCGAGGACTCCACACTTAACTGGGGGATGATGCGTAAAAATAACTGTCGGTTGTTCTCTGGCTTCAGATAATCGTTCTTCAAGCCACGCTGCTCTAGCGTTACAGATCTTACCACCCGGCTCACCGGGTACGGTACTGTCCATCCCAATCAATCGAAGAGCGTAACCTTCAATCACATAGCTGATAAAGCCCTGATCCATAGTCGGGCAGGCTTGCCCGCCAAATACTGACCAGAGACTTGATCGTTCATCATGGTTGCCGGGAATAATAAAGAAAGGATAGTGGAGTTGAGCCAGAAGGCTTGCCGCCCGTTCGGTTTCTTCTAAAAGCCCACTGTAGGTAATATCCCCGGTAACAAGGACAAGATCCGGCTTTGGTTTTAATTGGTTGATATGTTCGACACAGCATGCCAGATTTTCGGCTGTAGGGGCAATACCGTAGGCTTTCTTACCCCATCCGGCAATATGAAGGTCGCTTATGTGGGCAATAAGCATCTGAAAAACCCTAAAGAATCCTGCTGCAAACGACTGTCACCTATCAGCTACTCGCTCTTACGATGGAGGAAAAAACTGATTGAAGCCGCCAGGGTAATAAAAGCGACAATCATGAATGATACCGCATTGAGCACTGGAGTTGAGCTGAACTTAATCCGCGAATATAAATCCACCGGCAAGGTCGGATCTGAACCGACCAGAAAAATAGTGGTGTTAAAATTTGAAAAACTGATGAGAAAAGCCACGATAAATGCACCAATAATAGCCGGACGTAAAAACGGCAAGGTAATCAAATAGATCACCTGCAACCTGGTGGCTCTCAAACTTAGAGCCGCTTCTTCAAGGGTTCGATCAAATTTTTTCAGGCGGGCACTCACTAACAGCATGACATAGGTTGCACCGAAAGAGAATTGGCCAATGACCACCAGCCAGAAGCTGGGGCGAAGGAATTCGACATCCACGCCAAAGGTGTCTTCCAGGTAAAGTCCAGCATTTGTCGAACTGAGCAGAATTGAAATCCCCAGAACCACGCCAGGAATAACCAGGGGTGCCAAGGCCAAAAAGTAGAGCAGCCCTTTGAGCCGAAAATTTTCCTCTTCAAATAACAGTGCCGCCATAGTCCCGACAACAGTCGAAAACAGGGCAACAAAAAAACCGGTCTTGAAACTGGTCCAGATGCTCAACAAAAGGTTAGTATCTTTAAACAATCCAAGCCGCTCATTGGTATCAGCAAAAAACCAGTCAAGGGAGAAACCCTGCCAGGGCAGGGCAATATAATGGGAATCGTTAAATGCCAGGATACAGATGGTCACCAGCGGCATAATCAGAAAAATATAGAATAAGGTGATATAGAAGCGATAACCAGTTATATACAGTCGAGAGCATGGTAATGAACGGATCATGAGCCAACCTTATCAAGTTTCTGCCCTGACAGCTTGAGCGCTACCCAGACAATGGACGAGGACAACAACAGCAACAAAAATCCAAACGCTGCCCCTTCACTCCAGTTAAATGTCGCCAGGAATTTATTGTATATCTGTTCAGTAAACCAGAGTGAACTTTTGCCCCCGAGGATATTTGGAGCAACATAATCACCAATTACCAGCATGAAGACGATAATCCCGCCAGAAACGATACCGGGGGTGGTGTAGGGAATGACAATCTGACGAAAAATAGTCCACTTTGAAGCACCCAGATCGCTGGCAGCTTCAATCAAACTGTCATCCATACTCTCCAGTGCCGACATCATCGGCACAATCATGAATAGCATCGATATATACAGAAGACCAATTGTCATACTGAAATTGGTGAACAGCATCTCAACGGGGGTATCAATCACCCCAATCTTTAGCAGGAAACTATTGATCACCCCGTTGTCACGCAGCAGAATCATCCAGCCATAAACAGTGACCAATTCCCCAATCCAGATCGGGATCAGCAGCAACAAGGTCATGAAGCTACTGTAGCGTTTCCCGACAACCTTGGTCAGAAAAAATGCTACGGGAAAGGTGACGACAAAGGCAAGGATGGTAACACCGATCGAATAAAGAGCGGTTTGCACAAAGGTGAACCAGTAGATTGAGTCTTCAAAAAACGCCAGATAATTGTTCAGGGAGAAGACCCATAAGCCATCATCCGTTTCAAAGCGAAAGGATCTGAATAACATATCCAGGTGAGGAATCACGATCAATGCCAGCAACCATAAAAGCACCGGTGTTATCAGGAGATAAAATGTGCTGTTACTTTTCTTCATCGGTCTAATCCTTATAGCATTTTAAATCATCTTGATGAACACCCACCTGGATATCATCGCCCTCCCGTAAATCTTCGAATTGGGCATTTTGCGGCAACGAAATCAGGACTTCCTGATGACCCGATTTAATGATTGCCGCTATTTTGGTGTTAGAGCCATCAAACAGAATCGACTTAACCTGCATCTCTATGCGCTCAATTCCGGAAAGATCTGCAGCTGGGTTGAGAATAAATGCTTCTGGGCGGATAAAAAGTTTCTTTGGTTGAAAATCAAGTTTCTGTTTAGCCAAGATACAGCCTTTGCTGGTTGTCAACTTACCATTGACATAACTGGAAATATCAAACTCATTGCTCTCCCCGACAAAACCGGCAACGAACGATGTTTCAGGATTTTTATACAGACACTTCGGAGTATCTATCTGTTCAAATCGACCCTCATTCATCACCGCGACAGTATCACTCATAACCAATGCTTCCGACTGGTCATGGGTAATATAAATGAAGGTTGTGCCAATCTCTTTTTGCAGAACCTTGAGTTCAACCTTCATATGTTCACGCAGTTTCCGATCCAGAGCTCCGAGGGGTTCATCCAGCAGCAGGATCTCCGGTTTCAGAACCAATGATCGGGCAATTGCCACCCGTTGGCGCTGCCCCCCCGATAGCTCCGTTACTTTTTTCTTTTCAAATCCAACCAGTCCAACCCGCTCAAGCATTTCATTCACCCGGCTTTGGACTTCAGATTTGGGTAAGCGTTGTCGTTGCAAGCCAAAAGCGACATTTTTCTCAACATTCATCATCGGGAACAGTGCCAGGTTTTGAAAGACAATATTGACCGGTCGTCTTTCCGGCGGAATCCCTTTCATCGATTCTCCGCGAATCAGCAAGTCGCCTGCTGTCTCTTCTTCAAAACCGGAGATCATTCGCAGCAGAGTGGTTTTCCCGCAACCGGAGCCACCAAGAATTGAAAAGAAACCGCCATCTTCGACATTGAAACTGACGGAATCAACAGCCGTAAAATTGCCAAACTTCTTGGTCAAATTTTTAATTTCGAGAACGTAATTCATGCTGGCCTCTAGGAATCACTAAGGAAGGGGAGCTTGAACACCCCTGCTTCAGGGATGTTCAAGCATTACATTGCAATATCACATTGGAAATTATTTTGCTGCTTTTATCCTATCCAGAACTTTTGATTCAATTTTTTCAAATCCAGCTGGCACCGGTGGATGCCATTTGATATTATCAAGATCTGCTGGGGGGAATGAGCGGCTGAAATTTGCCTTGATCTTGTCATCCAGGAATGCAAGCGCCCCTGCTGAGGCAGTGCCATAACCCTCTTGATTGGTAAAGTAGGCAGCATTTTCCGGCTCGAGCATAAAATTGATCCACTTATATGCAGCATCAAGATTTTTGGATTTAGCTGGAATTGCAAAGGTATCAATCCAACCCAATGCGCCGCTTTTAGGAGCAATAAAGTCGATATCTGGGTTTTCTTCGTGCAGCGTCCAACCTTTTCCATCCCAACCAGAAATAACATCAGCATCGCCACTCTTGATAATTGCTACCTGGGTATCGCCACTGGTCCAATAGTTCTTGACATATTTTTTGCCATCGATCAGGGTTTTTTCGACCCTTTTCATCAAAGCACGATAGGCATCAATGTCGTCATACAGAGCAAAAGGGTCTTCCCCCATACCAAAAGCAGTTGCAATTAACAGTGGTCGCTTTAAACGATAGGAAATTTTACCAGCATATTTCGGATTCCAGAGGTCTGACCAGTCGTTAGCTTCCGGTGCATTTTTTTTATTCACAATCATACCGGTGGTGCCGTAACAAAATGGGACAGCATAACCCTTGCCGTCAACACTGCTGTTCTTTTTGACCGCATCAACCATCGAGGTCACCAACTGGCCGGTATTCACCCGACTATAATCCATCGGCTGGTAGACCGGAAATTTCTGTTGCACAAAAGAGATTCTATCTTGACTAGGCTGAGCCAGATCAAATCCCGCCCCCCGGGTTGCTCTGAGCTTGGCAATCATCTCTTCATTGTTGGAATAGGTAATTTTCACATCAATGCCTGTTTTGGCCTCAAAATCTTTGACCAGTTTAGCTGGTGCATAGCCTTTCCATGTCAACAGCCTTAACGTCCCTTGCGCCATAGCCCCACTGGCAATAAGTGATAGTGCAATTGCACCAACTATTACGAGTTTCTTCATAAATCAATCTCCCTGTTGTTAAGTTAATAAGATGCTAAAACGTGTACGACAAGACCCATAAAGACACGCTGCAAAGACTCACATTATAAAGCATAATAAGCGACCCGAGAAAAATTACTAAACCTTTGTTAGGTTTCTGTTAGCATCATTGTTTATTTCGTATTATTCTTACTATACGGAGACAAAACACCGTTAGTTTAACATACGGAATATACCCGAACAAGTGCTAATACTGTCTGAACGGTCACTAATCTAAAACATCTATTGTCCCGCTGATTCTTGACAACAATATCTCAAAACGCTACTTTACCAGAATAACAAACAGTTTGTTTAAGTCAATATGTGGGGGGAGGATGCCCACTTTGGATGAAAGCCTTACCAGCACTTAATAAAGTGCATAAATACTACCTGGATAAATTTATGACTCCAGCTAACCGACAAGCTGAAATTGCCAATCTCATTCGACAGCGTGATCATATTACTGTTAACGAGCTGGCTGAAATGCTGAAGACTTCTCGAGAAACCATCCGACGAGACCTCACCGAACTTGCACGAACCGGAAAAGTTCAAAAATTCCACGGTGGCGCATCTTTGCCACTGACCACTGGTGAGGGACACTTTCATGACCGGATGGGGAAAAATGTCACGGCAAAAGTTCAAATTGCCACTGCAGCGGCCAAACTGATTGCTCCAAATGAAACCATCTTGATTGATACGGGCTCAACCACCCTCTATTTTGCTGAAGAGCTGGTTAAAATCCCAAGCTTGACCGTAGTCACCAATTCAGCGGAAATTGCTCGAACCATGAGCACTGGTCAATCGACTACCAGAACTTTTCTGCTCGGAGGTGAGTTTCACGGTGACAATCGACAAACCGTCGGCAGCATGGCAATAGCCCAAGTTCAATCTTTTCGCGCCCACCATGCAATTTTAACCGCTGGTGCCCTTGATGCGCGCACAGGAGTCATGGACTACAGCATTGAAGAGGCACAGTTGGCACGAGCTATGGTTGAACGAGGCGAGTTCCTTACCGTTCTTGTTGATAGTTCAAAATTCGAACAGATTGCTTCCTTTGAAGTCTGTGGCTTGGATAAGATAACAAATCTTGTCTGTGATAAATCACCTACAGGAAGATTAAAAGCAGAATTATTAGAAGCAAACGTCAACATTATCGTTGCTGGTACGTAAGAGAAATACCCTCTCCTAAATTTTAATTGCCTGTTCAGTCAACACCTGATACTATTCAGTCATGACAACTCAACAGCAGATAAAACATCCCCTGAATAATAGTCAATCAGACAGCTCCTCATTGCTTGCCACTAGCGATATAGCCGTTATCGGTGGCGGTGTTGTCGGCTGTG
>JAKIUD010000096.1 GCA_021647765.1 Desulfuromusa sp.
TCTGTCCGAAACCTGAAAAATGGCTCGACAGATCGCTTCACAGTCGATTTTTTTTAAAAAAAATGGGGGGAACCCCGCTGTGGTGAATTTTATCCGACCATAGGCCAAGACTTTTGCAAGAGGCTCGAATGGCAAGTAAAAGCAATAATTCGGCAAAAGACCAGAACTGCCCCGATGTGAAGGCTATCCCGATTTTGCTGGTATCTATCTTAAGCTATCCGCAGCACTTCTTATACTTCTTCCCGCTGCCACAAGGGCAAGGATCATTACGACTGGTTTTGGTTACGCTGATCGGCTGTGATTTGACCATATTCCCTTCCGCAAACAACCATTTTTTTCTTTTGCGCTTAAACTGACCGCGCTCATGATGGGTACGCACACCGTCCTTATCGCGAAAGCGGGCGATAAACTCAACCTCACCCTCCTCGTCCTTCGAGCCACCAGCTGTCGTCCCGAGGATTTCGAGACCATACCATGCAGATTTTTCAGCCCAGGCCTTGGTTCCTTTGTGATCGTAGCCTTCACGATGATCGGGGTGGGTGGTAGCGTAAAGAAAATCAACATCAACTTTGACGTGAGCCGAATAACGCGCCCGCATCAGTTGTTCTGCCGTTTCGGCCGCTTTTTTCCCAGTGATAATTGGTTCGCAGCAAGCAGCGTAGTCGTTACCGCTACCACAAGGACAGCTGTTCATGTCATTCTCCTTCATTTAAAAAACTGATTCAGTAGAGTGCCATAATGGATCACAACACCCCGGTCATTAACAGTGTTCCCGTAACCAGCGCCAGCACGACACGATAGTAACCGAAGATAGCCAGCCCGTGACGATTTAAATATCCAACCATCCATTTTACTGACAGAAGTGCCGCGATAAAAGCAAAAATAACACCAACAACGAGAGAAAGAGCATCAAAGGTCTGCAACATAACCTGACCATGCTTTAAGGCATCGTAACCGGTAGCAGCACTCAGGGTGATCAACCCAAGCAAAAAACTGAATTCCACTGCAGCGGAAAGAGACAATCCCACCAGCAGCCCAGCAACAATCGTAATCAAACTGCGGCTAACTCCAGGCCACATGGCGATACATTGAGCCAGTCCGATGATCAGAGCCATCTTCCAGGTCAGTTCGAGAATTGATCTGCCGCTCCGGGGAGATCGTTCTGCTTTTCTTTGATTCCAGCGACTGACAACAAGAATGGCTACACCACCAACAAACCAGGCAGCTACAACCGGCCAGGGTCCGAACAAATAAGATTTGATCAGCTTATTGAAAATCAATCCGATAACAGCGGCAGGAAGAAAACCAGCAACAACACTGATCAACAATTGACGTCCTTCAGCATCTTTTCCAACCAGTCCAAGTAACATCTGCTTGACCCGGCGGAAGTACAATCCCAGCACGGCAATAATGGCACCGATTTGAATACAGATGGTATAGGCGTCGATGGCCTCCTTGGTGCGCGCTTTTTCCTCGCCTGAAGCTGATTGACTGTCGCCAATAGAGAGGATCCGCTCCGCTAACAACAAGTGACCAGTGGAACTGACTGGCAGGTATTCCGTCAAACCTTCAACCACCCCAAGAATTGCGGCCTGCCCCAGAGTCAGTGCGCTCTTTTTTGCCTCAACTTGACTTGGTGAGGGAGCTATCTGTTGATCTGCAGAACAATTTTGGGTGAGGAAAAAGAAACTGCAAATAATAAGCAGACAGCTAATAACCATGTTTCTGGTGTGCATAATTTCTCCTGAATCCTTTTTCTGACAGATCAGAAAATAACCATTTTTTCAATATAAATCTACAGGGAAGTCTATGTACTGGAATTTATTGACTAATCCTCAGCTGTCTCCCCAATAGAGACAAGCTACAAAACTGCGGGTGAGAGGTTATCCCGGTAGACTAAACAACCTTTCAGCCTTTTGGCTACGGCAGGAATTTCCGAAAGAAGTTGCTGCATGTAATCAAGGTTGCTTTGCAAGTTGCGGGCTGTGGTGATTCGTTTCTGGGACATATCGGTGGCGATGATTTTGTCATCATTGTCCCAACTGAAACATGCACTATTGCCGCAGAAGAAATTATCCGTCGGATGGATAGGGGAATAGCAGAATTTTATAGCCATGAGGAGATTGAAAGAGGCTATGTCATTGCCATCAATCGTGAAGGAAAAGAAAAACACCACCCTCTGGTTAGCCTCAGTATGGGTGGTGTTGATTTATCTCAACGTAAGAACGCAACAGCATTAGAGATTATTGATATTTGTACGGAGATGGAAGCAGCGGCAAAAAAACCGCAAGGGAGCAACGTTCTTATTTGTAAACGACTCTAAAATCAAACAACTTCAAAGCGATTTAACTCAACATTTTTCCGCGATTTTTCCGGGTCAAAAATCTGCCCATTCATAGCAATCCAAACCCCTTCCGGCAATAACAGAACAGAAGTAATCGCGCTGGCAATATTGTAGATCGCATCGGTAAATCGGAATCTGGCCGGCTGCATCGAGCCAGTTAGTACAATTGTTTTCTCAGCTATACCACGTAAAAAATTCGCCGTCTCAACCATAGTGTCTGTTCCATGGGTAAGAACAATTCTTTCCGCCGAACTTTCAATCACCGCCTGTTTTATCAAGTCTCGATCAGCATCGGTTAAGTCCAAACTATCCTTCCGCAGCAACGGTGTAATTTGATAATTGATTGTCAGATTAGCATCACGCAAAACATCCCCAATCTGCGGTTCACCAATTTCAAAACTACTTTTTGCATCAAAATATACTTTATCAATAGTGCCACCAGTGGTTATAATTTCGATCTGCATATCAATCTCCTGAAACTCTATCAATTATTCATGTTCATGTGGCTTTATCACCAGCGCATGCCCAGACAAGAGTGCATCGACAATTTTTTTTCGACCGCTGGTCACCAACCGCTGAACCGTACCACGTGAAATCCCCATCTCCACTCCGGCTTCTGCCTGAGTCATGGCATCCCGATCACAAAGTGAGACAGCTTCTAACTCATCGGCATCGAGTTCGATGATCTCTAATTTAGATAAAGGGGTTCCTGCAGGTTTAAACATATAGTCACTGGGTCGCCTGCTTGGACAACATCTTCTCGGTTTTCTTGGTCTGGGAGACATAATTATTTTCCAGCTATAAGTGCTGCCATTGAACTAACGACTGAGACTCTTGCAAAACTCTTTAAAGTCCAGTGACCGTCATTTCCGCGCAAGCGGAAATCCTGAGGTTTCCTGGGTTGATCAAAAACTTGATCCCCGTTTTTACAAGGATGATGACTTTTGCAAGAGGCTCCACTATCTGCGTTTATCTCAAGAAAATCAAATTTAAGTTAAAGAAACAAGAATATGTCAAATTCATAAAGTATTTTACAGTAACAAATAAATAACTTTGACAATACTGCATGTGCGATAATTTTCCCGACCTTGCCATTCCTGAGAAATCAATAACTATAAAACAGTTGTTTTTTTTCTCATTATGAAAAATAATGCGATATTACGCTATAGTATTTTGTTATAGATGTTAAATGGAGAACTATATCGCTCTCAAAAAGTGTTTCTGTCAGTATTTGACTATCAAATCATTTGGCAGTTTTTTATTGTTCTTGATTGTTGCGTAAAACATCATTCTATCAATCACCCCAAGAGGAGGAACCATGAAACGACTATTAACTGCAGCACTTATCACTTGTATTGCCATGATGCTGGCGGTACCGGCCATGGCTGCACCGACCATTAAAATCGGCTTTAATATTCCCCTGACCGGCGATATCCCAAAAGTTGGTGAAGCATCCAAAAATGCGGCAGAAATGCTCAAAGCTGACATCAATGGCGCTGGTGGCCTTGAGGTTGGTGGCAAAAAATACCTGCTTGATTTCATCTACGAAGATAATGAAGCAAAAGCTGAATCAGCCGTCACCACCGCTTTGAAACTGATCACAAGAGATGAAATTATTGCGATGATCGGTCCAAACTCTTCCAAGCAAGCCGTTCCCGGTGGTCAAGTAGCCAATGATAACGGTGTCGTCATGGTCAGCCCATGGTCGACCAACCCAGCAACAACTGAGGATCGTCCTTGGGTTTTTCGGGCGGCATTCCTTGACCCCTTCCAGGGTCCGGTTGCAGTCAACTTTGCCGTTAAAACATTCAATGCAAAAACTTCTGCGGTACTTTATGACCTCTCCAACGACTATTCCAAAGGTCTGGCAGAAATTTTCAAAGATCTCTTCGAGAAAAAAATGGGTGCAGGAACTGTCCTTGCATTTGAAAGTCATGGGACTAAAGACCAGGATTTTTCAGCCCAGCTCACTAAAATTATTTCCAAAAAACCTGATTTTATTTTTGTTCCGGATAACTACAATCAAGTTGCTCTGATCGTTCCACAAGCTCGCCAACTTGGTTACAAAGGTGAGTTTATGGGTTCCGATTCCTGGGGTTCTTCTGAGCTGATGACCCTCTGTGGCGATGCCTGTAAGGGGCTCCACTTTTCAACTCACTACGCAGCAGCTGGTGCCACCGGCGCTACCAAGGTATTCATTGATCGCTACAAAGCTAAGTATGGCGAAACCCCTGACGATGTTGCCGCTCTGACCTGGGACGCAACCCGCGTTGTCCTTCAGGGAATTCAAAATGGTGGGAAAATTACCGGTAAGTTGAAAAAAGATCGCAAAGCCGTCCTCAAAGGAATGAAACAAATTGCCAGTTTCGCCGGTATTACCGGTAACATGAGGTTCGATGATCAGGGCGATCCCATCAAATGTGCTGTTGTTGTACAAATCAGCCAGACTGGAAAATTTGAATTCAGGCAGTCTGTTTGTCCTGAATAAACTGTACCAATCTCAACTTGTTTACACATGAGGCCGGAGTGAAGCTCCGGCCTCATCACCGTAAGCCCTTCATTTATTTCAAAGGTCATCATGTTAGTAAGCATCATTCAAAACATTATTAACGCCTTGCAGTGGGGCAGCTTCTACGCTCTGATCGCACTGGGATACACTCTGGTTTATGGGGTTCTGACTCTGATCAACTTCGCCCATGGCGATGTCTTTATGGTTGGAGCCTATATCGCCTTTTTTGTCTCCACCTTCTTGCTCACGACCATTGGTCTGCCGGGATGGGTAGTATTGGCACTCTGCATTCCGCTGACAATGATTCTGACCTCGATGGTCGGTGTCACTCTGGAAAGGATTGCCTATCGGCCACTACGCAAGAAAGGAGCTCACCGCCTCTATGTCGTTATCACTGCATTGATGTGTGGTCTGATCCTTGAAAATGCCAACCTGGCTCTTCTCGGTGCCAGCCGCAAAGCGTTCCCGCCACTGATTGAAGTGTATGTCTATAACATTGGTGGAGTCATTTTCACCAATCTTAAAATTGCCGTTATCATCACTGCCATTCTGGTCTTTTTATTCCTCCAGTGGGTGGTGACAAAAACCCGGGTCGGGATGGCGATGCAAGCTATTTCTTACGATAAATTTGCAGTTCCCTTAATGGGAATCCCTTTAGATCAGATTATCGTTGTCACTTTTGTTCTTGGTTCCGGTTTTGCCGGACTGGCGGGATTGCTGTTCGCCATGAGTTATCCGATTCTGGATCCCTATATGGGGGCACTGATCGGCTGGAAAGCCTTTATTGCCGCAGTTGTTGGTGGAATTGGTGATATCCGTGGAGCTTTCCTCGGCGGATTCTTGCTTGGAGCAGTTGAAATACTGGTTGTCGCTTTTTTCCCATCAACTTACCGCGACTTGATTGCTTTTACCGTGCTGCTGGCAATCTTGACCTGGAAACCGACCGGGCTGTTCGGCATCGCCCAGACTACCAAGATTTAGGAGGACAAAATGCTACGACGTTATTCTGTCCACCTGATTCTGGCAGTGACCGGTGGTGCAATCATCACCATGGCTTATCAGGAGTATCTCAGCCTGTATGTTATGTCGGTTCTCATGTTCATCGGGGTCAACATCATTCTTTCGACCAGCCTCAATCTAGTTAATGGCTATATGGGTGAATTTTCCTGCGGCCACGCCGGTTTCATGTGTGTTGGTGCCTATGTTTCATCACTTCTTGGTGTCTGGCTATTTGCCAAAGATAAGGTTTTTGGCACAGCGGTACTCAACCCTGATTACGCTCTTTACGCTTTCCCGTTCATCCTTCTTGCCGGTGGAGTTGCTGCAGCACTGGCAGGTTTGCTGGTCGCCATCCCATCTTACAAAACCCGGGGCGATTATCTGGCGATTATCACCATCGCTGCCAATTTTATTATCATCAGTACAATTGAAAATATTGGTGCTATTGGCGGTTCTCGCGGTTTTATGGGGATGAAACGTCTGATCAATTCGATGGAAGACATCGTCGATCTCCCCTGGATGCCAATCTGGGTTTTTATCTTCACCGTTTTGTGTGTTTGGGTGATACGCCGCTATGTCTCATCAACTTTTGGTAAGGGAGTATCCGCCATCAGTCAAGATGAGGTTGCTGCTGAGATCATGAGCGTCAACACCAACAAGATCAAAACCATAACTTTCATGCTCTCTTCCGGCCTAGCCGGTATTGCTGGAGGACTGTTTGCCTATATTCTCGGTTACGTCAATCCGGGCAGCTTCAACATCATGAAATCAACCGAAGTGCTGGTTATGGTTTATCTGGGTGGTATGGGCTCACTCTCCGGTTCAGTATTGTCAGCAATTTTGTTTACCCTTTTGCTGGAAGCTTTCAGATTTATCATTCCGGTCATTAACGACTTTGCCCATCAAATACATATCATCTCTCCTGATTACGATATCAGCCAGGTCTGGAGATGGGTTTTAATCCCGTTACTGCTCATTATTTTGATGCAGTTCCGCCCTGAAGGGATCATGGGCAACCGTGAATTGGGAGATATTTTCCCTCGACTGAAGAAGTTTTATCGATTTAAATAATATAATGTAGGGACGAACCTGTGTGTTCGCCCACGCATGAAAGGGCAGACACGTAGGTCTGCCCCTACAAAGATCGGCAGATTATAGATGCAAACTCAACCAAAAACAAACGATGCTCCGGTTATGGAGATTCGCGGCCTGACGCAGAACTTCGGCGGACTGAAAGCCGTTTCCGACTTTAGCGTCAAGCTGGGAAAGAATGAGCTGTCAGGGCTGATTGGACCTAATGGTGCCGGGAAAACAACAGTTTTCAACCTGGTCAGCGGATTCTACCAGCCAAGTGAGGGTGAAATCCTTATCGGTGGCGTTCCGACTGCCGGGCTGAAACCACACAAAGTCACATCACTTGGTGTCGGTCGAACATTTCAGAATATCCGGTTATGGAATGACATGACGGTTCTTGATAATATCTGTGTAGCACAGCATTCACAGTTGAACTACGGATTTTTTCACAGCGCCATTCGCAGCAAGCATTATCTGCAACGGGAAAAAGAAATTACTGAGAAAGCAGCTGAACTACTCAACGTTTTTGATTTGATGAAATATGCTGACGATTTCCCCAAAAATCTCCCCTACGGAACCCAACGAAAACTTGAAATTGCGCGTGCGCTGTCAAGCCATCCCAAACTTTTATTGCTTGATGAACCAGCGGCCGGGCTCAACTCTGCTGATGCTCACGACTTGATTCGCCTGATCCGTTGGATACACGAAACATTCGATGTCACCATCTGGATGATTGAACATCACATGGACGTTATGATGCAGCTCTGCACCCAGATCAAGGTTATCGATTTTGGAGAAACTATTGCGGAAGGAAGTGCCGAACACGTACGCAATCATCCTGCCGTTATGACTGCTTATCTGGGAGATGAAAATATCTGATGCTATTATCAGTTGAAAATCTTGAAGTTAAATATGGAAATATCCAGGCACTGCATGGAATCAGCTTTCACGTCAATGAAGGTGAAATTGTCACCCTGATTGGAGCCAACGGTGCAGGAAAAACCACCTGTATGCATACAATTACCCGCCTGCCTCCCCCCGAAGCACCACGAGTTATTGCTGGAGACATCAAGTTTAAAGGGGAATCGATTCTCGGCACCAAACCAAGTGACGTGGTTAAAAATCTTCACCTCGCATTGTCTCCCGAAGGACGCAGAATATTTGGCAATCTGTCAGTTCTGAACAATCTGAAGCTGGCAACCTACGCCCGGGAGAAAGATGCCGATCTGGAGAAAGAATATGACTATGTTTTTAATCTTTTCCCCCGCCTGAAAGAACGCCGTAACCAGCGGAGTGAATCATTAAGTGGGGGGGAACAACAAATGTTGGCTGTTGGTCGAGCCTTGATGACTGGCTGTAGAATCCTCCTTCTTGACGAACCAAGCATGGGTCTGGCTCCTGTACTCAAATACGAAATGTTCCGCAAGCTCAAACAGCTCAATGAAGATGGAATGACCATCCTACTTGTGGAACAAAATGCCAACCTGGCACTGAAGTTAGCTCATCGCGGTTACGTTATGGATACTGGAAATATCGTTGCCGAAGGAACAGGAGCAGAACTGCTGGATAATCCCGAGGTTAAGAAGGCCTATCTGGGAGGATAGGGCTCTGTACACCCTAACTCTTTTTATTATTCTGATGAACTGATTAAATCGACTGAGCCCCGGGGGAAAGTCGTCTCCTCGTGAAAACGGGGATCCAGTTTTTTGATGAACTCAGGAAACCTTTGGATTTCCGCCTACGCGGGAATGACAGTCACTGCTGTAAGTTTCCACAATAAACGGCACCGAAGTCTGTGGATATTTTCAGTTTAATTTGACCTGTCGGAGGAAATTGTCAGACAATATGAGTCTTTTGTGGAAGGCTCTTTTTTTTACCCTGTCGATGTA
>JAKIUD010000097.1 GCA_021647765.1 Desulfuromusa sp.
CATGGGCGTTAAGATGAAGCGATGTGCTTATATTATTGAAAAATACGAATAAAGTGTAGTGCCCTTATTTTCCAAGGAACCCTGATATCAAGGGCTTTGTGAGGAATATGTGCGGAAGTCGGGAGACTCAAAACATTAGCTGCAATAGCTTCCTCAAGTTCAAGCTTCTCTTGCTCCACGTGTTTAATCACGATCTTAAGGGCGGTATTTGTTTCTGCAAGTTGTAATTGTGTCTTCTTCAGCTCACGTTGACTTTCCAGTAAGACCCTTTGTGAATATTTGCGCTCTGTGATATCCAAAGCAGTAAAAATTGTTTTTCCAGAGGGGACATTGTTCAGAGGAGCCGAATTCACATAAACGTCGATCAATGATCCATCTTTTGTCTTCCATTGTGCTTCTCGGCCTGCTGACCCTTCACTTCTGAACTGATTTTTTATCTTCTCTCCTGACAAGGCAAAGGCTTCTGCACTTGGATAGAGAGTTTCACCACTCATCCCGGTTAGTTCATCATTGGAATAACCTGTTAGTTGACTCATTGCACGGTTAGCCCATTGTATGGTGCGATTATGCGCAATTCCAATCCCGACAGGTGCCAAGTCAGCAATATGCTGGAACAGGTCTTTGTGCTTTAAACATTCAGAATTGCTGCGCAAGAAGTCTAATTTTTTTTGTGCAATAAACATCATTTTTTTTGCCAAGTAGCGCAAAATAGATGAAATTTGTTTTTCATCGACAATGGGAACCTCAGCCAGACTTCTCAGGTAATGCTGTTCGTCGTAACCAAATTTCAGAGCTTGAGATTTAAACCGTTCCAGATCTGGAGGGGAGAACAAAACCTGTCCTGTGAATAAGTAGGCAAGATGTTCCCCTTGGACGACAATGGGAGTACAAGCATCGACAAGGCCGTTTTGACAATGGTCAATTCGAACGTCACCAACTTGCTTCAACCCAGCAGTCAACCGCTTATTGCTTTCTTTGCAATATGCTTCAGATTCCGGATATGCACGATGAAATTCAGTACAGATCTCGCGCCACCCGACTCTTAGTAGAAATTTATTGGTGACAACATCAACCAAGCCAATGGTAAAATTGGTTATGTCTGACAAATCACTAAAAAGATATTCCAATTCATCAATATCAATAAGGTTTCTAAGATTGACCAGTTCTGCATCCATTTCAAAATCCTGCTTTTAACTGGGTCATTAACTCTTGTCTCCACTATGATGATGGCAACTCAATCAAAAAGAAGAATTTCCGGTCTTGCAATGATGTAGCCCTGAACATAGTCAATCCCTATTGCTTGCAGGCTATCAAGAGTTTCCTGGTCTTCTGCATGTTCGGCAATTGTCGAAATCTGCATCACTCGGGCAATTTTATGAATCGATGCAACAATCTCGCGGGACAGTGGATTTCTGGTCATATCATGAACGAAACTTCCATCAATTTTTATAAAATCGACGGGAAAATATTTAAGATAAGCAAACGAAGCCATTCCGCTGCCAAAGTCGTCCAAAGCAAAACGGCACCCAATTTTTTTTATTTGTTTAATAAAAGAAATAGCTTTTTGCATTTGTTCTATTGCCACCGTTTCAGTAATTTCAAAACAGATTTTCGTAGGTTCAAAGGAGTGCGTTTCCAACTCAGATTGGATGAATTCCAGAAAAGTATCGCCGATAAGAGTGTCGCCCGATAAATTGATTGATATGAAGTCTAAAGAATCCTGTTCAGCGACATTATTTTCAAGCCAAGCAAAGGCTTTTTTCACGACCCAGCGGTCAATAACTGGCATCAGATTATAACGTTCAGCCGCTGGCAGAAAACTCCCCGGGGGCAAAGTCACACCCGATTCATCCACCATTGAGATAAGAACTTCAAATCGCTTAAGCGGTTTTTTTCTTTTTGCCAATCTCTCAATCAACTGATAACGAAGAAAAAACCGATCATCTGCCAAAGTTTGATTGATGCGTGCGACCCAGGACATCTGTTCATTCATAGTCTGAAATTCATCGTTTTCTGAATTGTAAATATTGTAACAATTACGGCCTGAGTTCTTAGCCAGATAACAGGCTTGGTCTGCCCACTTTAAAGCCTGGGTCATATCTTTTATGTTTGTATCAAGCAAACAAATACCAATACTCAGACTCACTCTAAAAACTTGATTTTCCCATTTAAAACGAAATTGTTCTGTATGCTTTTGTAAACCTTTAATGACTTTGTGAACGCCATCCAACTGACAATCCTGCAATAAAAGACCAAACTCATCCCCACCTAAGCGTCCCAAAATATCCCCTTTGCGGATATTTTTAGTCAGATAAGTCCCCAATTCCCGCAGCATTGCGTCACCGGCAATATGCCCAGCAGTATCGTTGATGACCTTGAACTGATCGAGATCAATGTAGCAGAGAGCATGTTGTGTTTTTTCTTCATCCACGCTTTCAATCGCCGCTTTCAGATTCCGTTCAAAAGAGTAGCGATTCTGCAACCCCGTCAAGCTGTCAAAATTAGCCATGTGACGAATATGTTTCTGTAATTTCCGCTCTTTAGTCACATCTCGGAACATCACAACGGTATGGGATACATCTCCATCAACAACTGGATAGGCAAGGGTATCAGCAATAAGAAGACTTCCATCCTTGCGATACAGAGAATCATCAGGGAGATGAACACCTTTGTTGGTTATTGCAATAGTATGAATGGGACAACCACTAACTGGAAATGACATACCCTTCTCTGGACAACAATGGGTCAGGGTGTGCATATCCTGCCCAAGCAGTTCATCTTCGTCATAGCCCAACATTTCTAGAGCAGCACGATTGATAAACAGACATTTCCCGTGCGGGTCTATTTCGTAGATGCCTTCTCCGGTTGATTGAAACATCAGTTCATAGCGTCTACTCAGCTCTTCAAATTTTAAACTACTGATCCAGATTTTGTTTAGAACACGATGCACCTGACGATAGAGCAACACACAGAGCCCCCCACTGAGCACTACAAATCCACCAAAAATCAGGTGTTCATGCCTGTTTGTCAAAGTCTCTTCCCAGAACACATCATTATAAATTGCTGAAAGGAGGAGCATACAACCAAGACCAATAAGAGGCCAAAAGACCATCGCTTTGCTGGGAGTACTCGCCAAACTATCTAACGTAGGTTTCCCCTCAGACATTGTTAGTCCTCACTTTCGATTCCAGTTTGATCCAGATCGTTACTTACAGTTTTAACAAAACCAACTAAAGACTCAACATCAAGAAGAATTTTTATGTCAGCACCTACTTTGCCAAGCCCCTTAATATAATTGTTTTCAGCCTTTTGTTGTGGCACTGATTCAATCTGTTTGGCAGAAATTTCGACAACTTCATCGACGCGGTCAACAACCAGACCCGTCGTCTGTTCATCCACCTCAACGACGATAATACAGGTGCGTTCATCGTAATCACGCTCAGGCAAGCCAAAGCAAAGACGAACATCCATGACCGGGATAACCCGGCCACGTAGGTTAACGACTCCCTTGATGAAATCGGGCATATCTGGAATATTGGTGATTTTCTGGATACCGATGATTTCAGTCACATAGCTGATGGCAATACCATAATCTTCACCGTGTAGATGGAGGGTCAAATAGAGATCACGCTGAGAATCTTCAACCTGCTGGATCTCTTCCTGCTCAACTAACTCTGCTGTATTTGTCATTATATTTTCCTTCCAGCAACCATTGAACCTTAGCCTCTTAATACTTTCCAAAATTACTATCGTCTAGAGTAATCTGTTCTGGTGGTTTTATAGCCGTATTTTGCTTTTCTTCAATGCCCCCCCAACCACTACTGTTGGGCTGTGATCTTGTGGAAGCAAAACTATCAGTTTGTACAACTGGTGAAGCAATGCTCTGTCCCTGCTTTAGTTTAAAACGCTGCAACATACTCCGTAATTGAGCTGCTTGTGCCGACAGTTCTTCAGCTGCTGCAGCACTTTCTTCGGCGCTGGCGGTATTCCGCTGGGTCACCGTGTCGATCTGAGTCACTCCAATATTAATTTCAGCAACCCCCTGAGCTTGCTCGTTGCTGGCAGCGGAAATTTCCGCAACCAAATCGGTGACTTTGCTAACACCAGACACAATTCCCTCTAAAGCTTCTGCTGTTTGGTTGGCAATAGTCGTCCCATTTGCGGTTTTTTCAACGGAGCCCTCAATCAGTTCTGAGGTCTCTGCCGCAGCCTTAGCGCTGCGTGCTGCCAGGTTGCGCACCTCCTCTGCGACAACGGCAAAACCTTTACCATGTTGTCCGGCACGAGCCGCCTCAACCGCAGCATTCAGGGCAAGTAAGTTCGTCTGGAAAGCTATTTCGTCAATCGTTTTTATAATTTTGGAAATTTTCTGACTTTCCTCACTAATTTCAGTCATCGCCGTCACCATTTTTTGCATTTGCTCACTGCCCTTTTCTGCCGCCTGCTTGGTTTCTGTCGATAAACTATTGGCCTGAGCGGCATTTTCTGCATTGAGGGTGGTTTGCGATGAGGTTTGATTGAGAGATGCTGAAATTTCTTCCAGGGAGGCGGCTGATTCTGTTGCTCCCTGAGAAAGATCCTGGCTTGAATCGGCGATTTCACCCGAGGCTGATGAAATTTCATTCCCGGCGATCTGGATCTGCCCCATGATTTCGTTCAGGTCTGTAGCTAGCTTTTGTAAGCTCCCCCGGACAAGATCTTGGTCATCGCGTGGAGTTATCTCGAAAGTCAGATCACCATCGGACATTTTATTGGTCATTGCTAATAATTCATATTGGAAAAAGTCGGTAACCGCATCAAGAGATTTTGCTATCTGTCCAATCTCATCGTTTCGATCCAGTTTTAAGAGTTCACCAAGGTGGCCATTTTCAAGTTCTTCCAAAACCTCGACTATTTTGCGTATTGGCCCGGTCAGGGAGCGACTGATGAGGATTGCGAGAAGTGCCCCCAGGATCAAAGCAATAATACCAACAGAAATAACTGTTATGTTCTGGCTTTTAATATCCGCTGCTGTTTCTTCTATTAATCCTTCCGCATGCGTAGAGACTTTTTCTCGCATCTCAGTGAGCTGCTTCTGGACTTCTTGAAGGGCTTTATGTGTTTCTTTGTTGAAAATTACTCTGGCTTCCTGTCTTCCCTTAAGTCTAATTTGTTTTGCTGAGGCATACAGCGCGGCATAGGGTTGCTCAATTGCTTGAAGATTACTGCGAAGGTCTGGTATTAAACGTTCGGCTTTCTGCCGTTCTTCGCCGTAATACCATTTGCCAAAACTGCTTTGATGCGGATCTATCTGCACATCAAGTTCGCTGCCGTTGTCATCATTGAGAAATTTTGCCACATGACTTATCCAGGTCAGATGGTCGATTTCCAATTCGGCCAGATCAGCCTTGAGTTGTTCTCCGGCGCTCACACGTTGTCCATCCTTAACCGTCCGGGACAGACCGTACATTCCCACCACCAGAACTGCCAGCAACAGGCAAAGGATGGTTCCAGAAAGTAGCAACATCTTTTTACCAATTTTTAGATTGTCAAACATTTTAAACCTCCAAAGAGTCGAAAAGTCTTATAAATCTGATCCGTTATACAAATTTTTCATGATCTATATTTCAAACATAAATTGTTTTTTGTTTAATTTATAATCAACAAGACCCTTCTGTAGTTTGAAGAAGTTTGGTATCAAAATCGAGAACATGAAGGGTCAACAATGTTTTAACTTCTTGCGCAAACTTGTAATCATCTATCATATTTTTATTCCTTTCTGCCTCAAGCAAGTGCAGAACAACGGCTATGTGCCTGTGTTCTTTCTTGTGCTCTGCAGGAAATTTTCGATCCATAGCTGCAATGATTTTTTCTTCATGTTCTATATGAGCAAGAAAAGCAGGAACAAGTTGTGTGTCCAAATCACTCCCACACCTTTCCAAGATTGAACGTATGATGTAATCAATGTTGGCATGATCCAGATCCAGTTCATTTACCCCAATTTTTACTGCACCGTGCCACATATTGTTTCTCCTTTTTGCTGGAGTAAACTTTCCCAACTGTCTGGCACATGACACACCAAAACAGACATAATGATATTTTACTTATTAATTTATAATAATTACATGATTGCCATTGTTGATTTAAAAAACAATGTGAAATATTCGGGTATTTAACAGGTATGTTTATTACCTATATGGCAGAAGATAAAAGTAAAAATATTGACAGATTTAGTAATAGTTCTGTCCACATCATCACCATAAAAGTTTGATATTACTGACCTAATAAACATTCATCGGCAAAATATACTTTTCTTAAAAACTACTCAGTAACCACTGAAGAACCACACTGAAATACTAGTTAATAATCAGGTTAATAGTCGAAAATATTTTTTTAGACTGAATTCATAACAAATATGGTTATATTTGGAAGGCAATTAAATTTATAATTTTTGAGTCATTTTTTTCAAACGAGAGGAGCGAAAGATGCCGTCATCAAAAAATTAGGAGCTGAATTTATCGGAACATTCTGGCTGGAACTGGGAGGATGTGGCAATCTTTCAGGGAAGTTGGGCATTATCACAATTATGGGACGGTGACAGGGGGACGTAGTTGCTTTAGTGTTTTAACTTAGAAAGCCTTCGGAATCATTCAGAAATCGGAAACAACCACCTTGCGCAATCTTAAAAAAATATCCAGTGGATAAAAAAATGAAGGACTCACCATCTTCCTCAAGTGGAAATTAGAGGTACTGTTTGACGTTGAGCAATTGAAAAGCCGGAAGGTTATCGCTATTTTGAAAATCTACCCTGCCAGTCAACAGTTTCCCGACTTTATGGCTCTGTATCGATGTAATTCCTGCAAATGCCGGGGGGCTTGAAATGTCAGATTCTGAAAGCCCCAAAGAGGGGCAGGCACCTTCGGAGCCAGTCCCTAAATTGTTCAGACTAATCCATGAACACCGGGGTTAGGTCTTGAAAAAACAGTATATTCGGGGGACATTGCTTGAGTGCATTAACGGTGAGAATCTGCTAAAGCTACAGGAATCGGCACAAATCAGTTTGCGTAATTGTCAGGGCATCGACTTGATTAATCGGAGCAATGACTACATGACACCCGCTGGCCGCTACGACACTTCCACCCTGCCGGAAGATCAATACGAACCTGGGTCGGACGAAACGGTTCTGCGTAACCTGCTCGGAATTACAAGTAAAGAAGAGCTGGAATATGTTGAGGAAGTACGGTTCGAACAGTTAATGGAAGAGGTGTTGTCGCGATTTGATTGCGATCATTGTTTTACTGCTGCGGATATCCTTGGGCTCCATAAGTTCTGGTTGGATGGCATTTTCATATGGGCTGGCAGTTACCGCACCGTTAATATTGGTAACGGTGGCTTCATGTTTGCAGCTTCTGCTCATGTTCCTGAACTGATGAGGAAATATGAGAATGGCCAACTTGCTCGTCTGACCCCGTGCCGGTCTGGTCGGGAAGAGGAGTTAGCTGCGGCGTTGGCCGAAAAGTTGGTGCTGATACATCCGTTTCGTGAAGGGAACGGCAGAATAGCTCGCTTACTCTCTGTATTGATGGCATTGCAGGCTGGACTACCGCCACTTGATTTTTCTGACTTAACGGGCGAGAGACTACAAGAATACTTTTCTGCTATTCGATTGGGGATGAATCGGGATTACCGGTTGATGACTAAAATATTTTTGAAAATTATTAATTTAAGTTTGAATGCTTGCAGGAGTAAAGGTTGGAGATTCTTCTTTAACGACAGAGGCACTAATTTTTTCTGCTTGTATCCCCTCAATAGCAAAAGAGGAGACGAGCGAACGTTTTAGTAACCGCTTGCGCTGCTCTGAATTTTTCAGATAGGGATTTGTTTTAAGAATATTTTTCTTCATCTTTTTATTATACCGTAAATCGCTATGAAACGGGAGGAAAAGCGAGTTTCAGGGACAGTTTATGTTATATCGGGTAGGGACTTCTGAGACGTTGCTGCTTCAGTGCTTCAAGGGAATAATGTGATTTTGTGAACACTTTTCTCTGTTGATCAGCAGTTTGGCTTTTAGACGGTCGTAGCGGTATTACGTATCGATTTGCTTGCAGCTAAAGTGCTGACAGTGTCATGCCGCTTCTATCCGTTCAACATGCAGTGATTGACATTTTTGTTTGGCACGCCACAAATCATAGTGCATTTGCTGAGTTAACCAGCTTTCTGGAGTTGTATCAAATGCAATTGACAACCGAACAGCCATCTCCGGGCTGATTCCGGACTTTCCATTGAGCAGTTCAGAAAGAGTTTTTCGAGAAACCCCAAGGGATCGTGCCGCTGCGGTCACGGTCACTCCTAATGGTTCCAGACATAGCTCGCGGATGACTTTGCCGGGATGTGGTGGATTGTGCATCATAAGATTTCTCCTGTCAGTGATAGTCCAGGTAGTCAACATCGTAAACATCCTGACCCTTAAATCGAAAAATGATTCGCCAGTTGCCACTTGTAAGTTTCCACAATAAACGGCACCGAAGTCTGTGGATATTTTCAGTTTAATTTGACCTGTCGGAGGAAATTGTCAGACAATATGAGTCTTTTGTGGAAGGTTCTTTTTTTTACCCTGTCGATGTAAAGCGGGCGGAGAGTTTTAGCGAACTCTCCGCCCTTTTTGCTTTCGGGGCTGACACCCCATTTCAAGGAGGGTCTATGTTATGGCGAGTTCCTGTTGATCTCA
>JAKIUD010000017.1 GCA_021647765.1 Desulfuromusa sp.
TGTTTCATCAGCAACCGTCAGATCCGTTACTCCGGTTGCGGCATGGACTTTCGGACCGCCTAAGTCCTCCGGGGAAATGTCTTCTCCCAGAACTGATTTAACGACGCCAGGTCCGGTCAAGCCGAAAAAGGTGTCTTCTGGCTGAATGACAAAGCTTCCCTGTCGCGGCAGGTAGGAACCGCCACCGGCATTAAAGCCGAACATGCACATAACTGTTGGGACGACCCCACTGATCTTGCGCAGAGCGGTAAAGGCTTCTGCATAACCGTCAAGGCCGCCAACACCAGCTGGAACGAAGGCTCCTGCTGAGTCATTCATGCCGATCAACGGGATCCCTTTTTCTCCCGCCATGTACATCAGACGGGCAAGTTTTTGTCCGTTGGTCGCATCGATGGAACCAGCGCGGACGGTAAAATCGTGCCCGTAAAGGGCAACATCGCGACCAGCGATATTCAGGATTCCTGTAACCAGTGAGGCGCCATCCAGGTTCTTGCCCCAGTTCTGGAAGAGGATATTCGGCTCACTGTTGGTCAAAACTTTAATCCGTTCCCAGACAGTCATCCGTTTTTTGAAATGCTGTTTTTCAATTTGACCAACCGGAACAGACTTGATCGGACGTTGAATGAGGTCATAACCTTCTTTCATAACTTCTTCATAGGCACCAGCCTGACCCGCAATCTCACCCGGAATGGTGAACTCAACTTCTTCAGTTGTTGCAAGTGGATTTTGCAATGAGGGCTTAATTTTGTTTTTTGACATCTTGGGCATCCCTTTACAAAAAATAATAAATTTTGTCCGACTGAGAGGTTTTTTTGGATATTAGACGGACGGGCATCAGAATTCCTGCTAAAAAAATAAGTGATATTGAAGTTTTGTTAGTCTGAAAATGAAATCAAAACGCTGTTTTTCAGTCGCAGACAAACAAAAAAACGGGTAATTTGTCAAGAAGAATTTTATTTAGGGTAAAAAAATACAGTTTAGGTGTAAAAATGTCAGTAAGGTTGAAACGCTTCTATTTGTGTCCTCTGTACTGCCTAACGTTTTTGCTATGAATACTATTTTTTTGTTTTGGTCGCTGGCTGCCAAAGAGCTCTTTCGCAACACTTTCTCGTCGGCAGATTTGTAGAGCTTTTAAAACATCCAACCTCGTTTCTGGCTGATGGTAAAGTAACAGAGCTTTTTGTAGTCGTTTCTCCCTGGTTGTCCGGGGAACGTGAATTGCTTTACCACTGAACGGATCTTTTCCGGTGTGGTAAATACAAGTGGAAAGGCTTCCTGGTGTGGGGGTGAAATCCTGAACTTGTTCCACTTTCAAGCTGTGGCGTTTCAGGTAGAGGGCGACCTCAATCATATCTTCTAAGGTACAGCCTGGATGGCTGCTGATAAGATAAGGGACGACCGCCTGGCGTAATCCAAGTTCATGACTGTGTTGTCGAAACTGTTCAAGGAATTTGGTAAAGATTGCCGCACCAGGCTTGCGCATTACTTTAGTTACTTTGTTGCTGGTCGATTCTGGAGCCACTTTTAGCAATCCACCGACGTGGTATTGCAACAGATCGGAGAAGTATTGTTGTTGCTCAGGGAGCAAATCATAGCGAACTCCCGATGCAATAAAAGTATGTTTAATGTTTTTGATCTGGCGGATTTTCCCAAGCAACTTTGTTGCCGGTTGATCATCAGTGATGAGATTTTTACAAATATCGGGATAGAGGCAGCTGGGTCTTTGGCAGATTTTTTCTGCCTTGGAATTGCCGCAGCTGAGTCCGTACATATTTGCAGTCGGCCCACCGATATCGCTGATGGTACCTCGGAAATCATCTTGAGAGCTGAGCTGGTCAATTTCCCGGAGAATTGATTTTTCCGAGCGGGACTGAATGGTTTTTCCCTGGTGGTGGGTGATGGCACAAAATGCACAGCCACCAAAACAGCCACGATGACTGGTAATTGAATAACGAATTTGTTCAAAAGCAGGAATCTTCTCGGTATAGCTTGGGTGTGGTTGCCGGACAAATGGGAGATCGTAAGCTTGATCCAGTTCTTTTTCACTTAAAGGTAGAGCAGGTGGATTGATGATCAGGTTAGCGTTCCCATGTGGCTGTACCAGTGCTTTTGCCGAGAAAGGATTTTCTTGCTCACTCGCCAATTTAAACGCTTGATTGTACTCTTCAGTTGTTTTTGAAACTTGCTCGTATGACGGGAGCCTGATGGCATCAACCAGGCTGGTTTTTATCATGAAAGCTGTTCCTTTGATTTCCCTCAAGGTTTCAAGTGACTCCCCTTTATCCAGGCGACGAGTTATTTCCAACAGCGCTGTTTCTGCCATCCCATAAATAAGTAGATCGGCTTTACTGTCAATCAGGATGGAACGACGAACTTTGTCGCTCCAGTAATCGTAATGGGCTAACCGCCGTAGACTTGCTTCAATTCCTCCGATCACCGTTGGCAACCCTTTAAATGCACCTTTGACTGCTGCCGTGTAGGCGATGACTGCCCGATTCGGCCGTTTGCCGGAAATCCCTCCAGGAGTGTAAGCATCGTTGTGTCTGATTTTTTTTGCTGCGGTGTAATGGTTGACCATGGAATCCATGGCTCCAGCTGAGATTGCCGCAAACAGGCGCGGGCGACCCATAGTGCGGAATGCCGCAGGATTTTTCCAATCCGGTTGGGCGAGGATTCCGACCCGGTAGCCTTTGCTTTCCAGAAGTCGAGCTAAAAGGGCAGAACCGAAGGCCGGGTGATCGATGTAGGCGTCTCCACTGATGAACAGCACGTCAAGTTCATTCCAGCAGCGTTCTTTCATCTCTCTATGGCAGGTTGGCAGAAAAGCTGTTTGATTCATATGTTGTCGTTGTTTCATATTCGATTCTTCTAAGAGGTACGCAGTATGATCAGAGTATCATGATAGCTTACATTTTGTTTGGTCGGGGGGAAAGTGTGTCTCCATTATGGGTTGAATTGTATATTTATAGACTACATGATAGTTATTCTTACTGTTTCAGTCAACAATCTCTGTCAACACATATTCTGAATAGTCAACAATTACAAAAGTTTAGAAAATTGAATTTTAACTAATCACTGTTACAATTATTCTTGACTATGCTCTATAGGGGGTGTAAATATCACCACATCAGTTACATATTGATATCCATTCTGCATTCAATCAGGGCGGTGAAGTGATGTTTAAAAATGCCTTTTATCTGTACTATGACGGATTTCGGTCGATGGTTGTCGGGCGAACACTCTGGAAGATTATCTTTATCAAGCTGTTTATCATGTTTGCAATTCTAAAAGTTTTCTTTTTTCCTGACTTTCTGGCAACAAATTTTGCTACAGATGCTGAGCGGGCAGATCATGTTTTAAATAATCTGACCCGACCTTCATCTGGTAACCATTAATTATTTATTGGATTAACCCTAACCACAATAAAGGATAGGAGGAAAAAACGTGATTGAGCAGATTGATTTAACCATGGTGAACTGGGCGAGAGCCACGTTTGCCTTGACGGCCATGTATCATTGGATCTTTGTTCCTTTGACCCTTGGCCTCTCTTTTATCTGTGCATTTTTCGAGTCAATTTATGTGAAGACTGGAGATGAGCAGTGGAAGAAATTAACCCGTTTCTGGATGACTCTGTTTGGGATCAACTTTGCTATTGGTGTGGCAACCGGGATTATCCTGGAGTTTGAGTTTGGTACCAACTGGTCGAACTATTCCTGGATGGTTGGAGATATCTTTGGTGCTCCGTTAGCTATCGAAGGACTCGCAGCGTTTTTTCTGGAGGCGACCTTTTTTGCCGTCATGTTTTTTGGCTGGAATCGCGTCTCAAAGAAAGCTCACCTTTTTGCGACCTGGATGGTGGCGGTCGGTTCCAATCTTTCCGCTGTCTGGATTCTGATTGCTAATGGCTGGATGCAGAATCCGGTCGGGATGAAGTTCAATCCAGATCTGGCACGTTTTGAAATGACCGACTTTGGCGCACTGGTTTTCTCTCCCGTTGCGATCAGCCACTTTGTCCATGTGACCAGCTCTGCTTTTCTTTATGCCTCATTATTTGTAGTTGCTGTTTCCAGCTGGTATCTGCTGAAAAAACGCCATATCCAATTTGCTAAACGCTCTCTCACGGTTGCCTGTACTTTCGGTCTATTGGCATCGCTTTTTGTTGCTTATACTGGAGATGAGCACGCTTACCACGCTGCCAACGTTCAGCCGATGAAATTAGCGGCAATGGAAGGGCTCTATGATGGAGAAGCTCCAGCTGGTTTGGTTGCTGCGGGACTGTTGAACTTCAGTAAGAAGCCTGGAGACGATGAAGATCCATTTATTTTTAAAGTTAAAATTCCCATGGTGTTATCATTGTTGGCTAACCGGGATATCAATAGTTTTGTTCCCGGAATAAATGATCTTGTTTACGGTAATACTGCAGAGAATATCATGGGGGTAGAGGAAAAAATGGTACGCGGTAAGCTCGCTGTTGCCGGGTTGGGTGACTATAAAGCAGCCCAGAATGTGGGTGATCAGCTTGCTGCAAGTAAAGCGTTAACCCTGTTTGAGAAAAATAGTGATTATCTTGGTTATGGTTACCTTGATTCTGCTGAGCAGGCAGTTCCTTATGTCCCGCTGATTTTTTACTCTTTCCGGGTCATGGTGGGGCTAGGAACATTCTTTATCTTCTTGTTCGCAGCCTATCTTTATTTGCTTTATAAGGATCAACTTGAGAAGCAGCCACTTCTATTGAAGCTGGGTGCCTTCTCATTCTTCCTGGGGCTCGTTGCCCACGAAGCTGGTTGGATTGTCACCGAAGTTGGTCGTCAACCCTGGGCAATTCAGGATCTGCTGCCTGTCACTATTGCCCGATCCAATCTCGACGCGGGAACTGTCGAAGTGACTTTCTTTATGTTCCTCATTCTGTTTACCGCTTTGCTGATTGCCGAGCTTAAAATAATGACCAAGCAAATTTCTATTGGTCCGGAAGGAGATTGACTATGTTTGGCAGTTTAGATTGGTCAACTTTACAGCAATTATGGTGGTTTATTACTACCCTGGTTGGATCTTTGTTTATTTTTCTGACCTTTGTCCAGGGTGGACAAACCCTCCTTTCAACTCTTTCTCTGACCGAAGATGAGAAAATTCTGGTGGTTAACTCTCTCGGTCGAAAGTGGGAACTTACATTTACGACTCTGGTTATGTTCGGCGGTGCTCTCTTTGCGGCATTCCCACTTTTTTACGCAACCAGCTTTGGCGGTGCTTACTGGGTTTGGATTCTCATCTTATTTACTTTTATTATCCAGGCGGTCAGTTATGAGTATCGGCGTAAGCCCAATAACTTTCTTGGCAAAGGAGTCTATGACGCCTTCTTGTTTATTAATGGTTCAATCGGCATTTTGTTGATTGGAATTGCAGTCGGAACCTTCTTTACCGGGTCTAATTTTACTCTTAATGATTATAATCTGGTGTTCTGGGATCATCCGTTGCGTGGTTTGGAGGCTGCTTTCAGTTTCTTCAACTTAAGTTTTGGCCTATTTCTGGTTTTTCTGGCACGAACTCTTGGAGCGCTCTATCTGGCCAATAACCTGGGACATGAAACTTTGGTTGCAAAGTTGAAGAATTCTTCTTTCAATAACTTGCTTTGTGCCTTGCCATTTCTCCTTTATGTTCTCATTAATCTTATTCTGATGGATGGTTATGCGGTCAATCCAGCCGATGGTACGGTTGTGCTGGAGGCAAATAAATACCTGCATAATCTATTGCAGATGCCATTGAATCTGATCTTGCTATTGGTTGGTCTGATTCTGGTTGTATTGGGCGTGGTACTGAATCGTTTTACCGCCTCTGTCCGTGGAATCTGGTTGTCAGGGCCAGGGACGGTTCTAACTGGTCTGGCTCTCTTTTTTCTGGCGGGCTACAATAACACTGCTTTTTATCCATCGAAGATTGATCTGAATAGCAGCTTGACCATTTATAATGCATCCAGCAGTCATTATACTTTAACGGTGATGACCTATGTTGCTTTGCTGGTTCCGGTTGTCTTGGGTTATATTTCCTGGACGTGGAGGCAGATGGACAGCAAGAAGCTGACATTGGAAGAGCTTGCTGCGGATAAGAAGAGTTACTAACAGGAGGAAACTATGATTCCGTTGATATTATGGGTGGTGCTTATTGTTGCATCTTATTTTGGTTCAGTGAAATTGCTCAGCCGATTTAATTTATTATAAACAAGCAGTATTTGAAGACATAAAAAAAGAGCCTCGCTTTAATCGAAACGAGGCTCTTTTTTTTGTGCTAACGGCTGATCTAACAGCCGCTACAACCGCTACCGCAACTATTTCCAGCAACTGCAGCAATGGAAAAACCCTCTCCATAAGAATTGCTGATGTAATCAATTTGACTTTCTTTGGCGTGCGGAAGGACATTTTTATCAATTAATAAGTCAATCTCATTGATAGTATAGAGATCTTCTTCTTTTTTTGACTCGTCCAGAGTCAATCCCAGACTGGGGCCGCCTCAGCCAAAGCCTTCAAAAACTACCCGGAGAAATTTCCCCGAATGTTCCTTCATCAGTTCCTTGAATTTTTCGCGTGCTGTGTCTGTCATTGTTAGCATGTTTGCTGTTCTCCTTTTTTTGCTTTACTGTTAATTTTCTCTGAAATGTGGGTAATATGTTTCCTCATGACCAATTAAATAGTTGTGGATGGACACGCCATCCTCAACTAACCTCAAGTAAAGCCACTTCCCGCAGGAGCACTACAGGAGCTGCCACTACTTGAAGCTGCGACAGATGTTAATGAGACTGTTCGTGGCGCTGGTTTTCCACAACTGGGGCAAGGGATGTCAGCAAGTGGTTTACGTTGAATTTTTTCAACTGATTTGCCACAATGCAGACAGTGATATTCAAAAATTGGCAACTGATTCACCTCCATCTGGTTGATCTTTATACATTCAGGAAACCATATATTAATTTCTGATTGGTGGCAAGCCTGAAAATTATTAAAAAAACAGTTTCCCCGCTGAAGTTGTTGAATTAACCTGTAGAAATTCAACGTTTTATTATTTTATGGAGGATTAAATGGCTGTGGAGTTAATCTTAACCCGAAAAGAAAATCGCATTGGTTTTATCACCTTGAATCGCCCTGAGGCGATGAATACGTTCACTCCTGAATTTGCCGATCAATTGGATCAGGCTCTGTGGGCTATGGAAAAAGACGATGATGTCAGAGTGATTGTCATTAATGCTAATGGAAAGCATTTCTGTACAGGCATCTCCCTTGATCAGTTCAATAATAAAACTCATCAGGAATATAGGAAATTTTTATATGGTATCGATGCATTTTATCATACTCTTGATAAATTGAATAAACCGACAATTGCTTCGGTGCATGGTTTTGCCCTGGCGAATGGAGCTGGTCTTTCTTTTGGTTGTGACATGACTGTTGCTGCAGAAACAGCTACTTTTGGTACAACTGCAATCAATGTCGGTTTGATTTGTCTTGGCCCTGCGGCACCGATGATGAAGATTCTTGGCAAGAAGAAGACTATAGAAATGGTGTTGACCGGGGATATGATCAGTGCTGCCGAAGCTGAACGGTTAGGTCTGGTCAACAAGGTTGTTGCCGATGAGGATCTTGCAGCTGAAACGCTGAAATTGGCAGAAAAATTGGTCTCCAAAAGTCCGATTGCGCTACGTATCGGTAAGGAAGGGCTTAAGCGTCTGCAAGATGTTCCTTATCATCAAGGGTTGGATAGTATGGACGATCTCTTTGCTGCTCTCTGTGCTACTGATGATGCAGAAGAGGGAGTTAAGGCATTTTTAGAAAAACGAGCACCGAATTGGAAAGAGTGTTGATGGCGTTGCAAAAATTTCGACCTTCGAACCGAAGGTCGGATTTTTTGCAACGCCATCGTTTTTATTCCCTTCTCCCTGGGGGAGAGGGGATGTTTTTTAATCGTTTTCGCAAGAGCATCATGGTTTTTATAAGAACAATTGGTAGGCTGGATCGGTCGTTTCCTCAATATAGCGGTAGCCAAGCTCATCGAGAAACTGTTTTAACGATTGTTCATTCTGGTTCGGTATTTCCAGTCCGATTAATACTCGACCGAATTCTCCTCCCTGGCTGCGGTAATGAAACAGCGAGATATTCCAATCTTCCCCCATGTCAGCCAGAAACTGGGTCAACGCACCGGGACGTTCAGGAAACCAGAAGCGGAACAGTCGTTCACGGGTTGCTTCGGCTGAACGACCACCGATCATGTAGCGAAGGTGGGTTTTGGCCAGCTCATTATCGGTCAGATCGATGGTTCGGTAACCATCCTGATTGAGACGTGTAGAAAATTCTTCACGCACTTCACCGTTACCGATAGAAACCCCCAAAAATAGCTGAGCCTGGCTGCGATCTGCGAGCCGATAATTGAACTCAGTAATATCGATTGTGTCGAGAAGGTGACGACAAAAATGCCGTAAAGCACCCGGTTTTTCAGGAATGGTGACAGCAAAAAGTGACTCACGACCTGCTCCGGTTTGAGTCCGTTCTGAAATGTAACGAAGCCGCTCAAAATTCATATTGGCACCAGAGTTAATTGCAACCAGAGTCTGATCTGTGATGCCGTGGGTTCGGATGTATTGCTTAAGCCCAGCTACTCCCAAAGCTCCGGCAGGCTCAACTATTGATCGGGTTGCCTGGTAAATTGACTTGATCGCGCCACAAAGCTCATCTGTGTTAACGCGGATAATTTTATCAACATGCTGGCGACATAGATCAAAAGTGAGTTTACCAACTTTTTGCACTGCCACACCATCGGCAAAGATTCCCACTGACTTTAAAGTAACCCGTTTGTTGGCTTGCAAGGATTGATACATGGCATCACTATCAACGGGTTCGACCCCGATCACTTTAATTTCTGGTGACAGAGCTTTCAGGTAGGTCGCTATCCCAGAAATCAGCCCTCCACCACCAACCGGAACAAAGACAGCATCAAGTTTTCCAGCTGTTTGACGGAGTAATTCGTCTGCAACCGTTCCTTGACCGGCAATGACCAATTTATCGTCAAAAGGATGGATGTAGGTCATCCCCGTTTTATTGAGTATCTCTTTACAGCGTTCAGCCGCTTCGGAATAATTATCTCCATACAGGACGATCTCTGCGCCAAAAGCTTTAACTGCCGCAATTTTAATCTGCGGTGTGGTGACGGGCATCACAATGAGAGCTTTTAAACCGAGTTTTTGCGCTGAGAAAGCAACCCCCTGGGCGTGATTTCCGGCTGATGCGGTAATCACCCCTTGCTCTTTTTCCGTGACAGAAAGGTGGGCAATCTTGTTGTAGGCACCACGCAATTTAAAAGAAAAAACCGGCTGCAGGTCTTCCCGTTTGAGAAGAATCCGGTTGTTTAATTCGGTTGAGAGGGTCTGCGCTTCTTCAAGGGGGGTTTCAATGGCTGCTTCATATACCTTGGATGTCAAAACATTTTTGATTGTCTCTTGCATATTCTGATTTATTTCCTTTCAATGTGCTGAATAATTTGTTCAATGAGGCTCTTGCAAAACCCTTTAAAGTCCAGTGACCGTCATTTCCGCACAGGCGGAAATCCAGAGATTTCCTTGGTTCATCAAAAAAACTGGATCCCCGTTTTCACGAGGATGAGACTTTTGCAAGAGGCTCAATTTTAGCCTCTATGCGAATTTTCCGGATAAATGATATACTGGTTACCATGAAAAAGCTGCATGTTTTTAATTACCAAGATCGACCGCAGGCTGGTTTGCTCAAAGAGATCCTTGCTCAGGAGGGGATAGAATGTATTCTGCGTAACGATCAGCTTTCCTCAGCTCTTGGAGAAATACCTTTTACCGAATGTTATCCTGAACTTTGGGTGGTTGATGACGAGGCCTTTCCCCGTGCCCGGACATTTCTCAAATCCTGGTTGAAAAGTGACCTGGCAACATCTGATCCCTGGTTGTGTCCGGTTTGTGGTGAACAGATTGAGGGGCAATTTGGTGCCTGTTGGTCCTGTGGGAAACGACGAGAGTCGATGTAGCTTCGATTTCCTTTCTTGATCCGGATTCGGAAAATTCACTATAAATATGCACGTCAAAAATAATTATTTTATGCCCTTGGAGCAAACTCATCATGCTGGAAATTATTATCGATACAAATCTGTGTTGTGGAAGTGCTGAATGTATAAAAGTTTGTCCAGAGAATGCGATCCGTCTAGTCGATGGAAAAGCGGTTCTGGATGCTGCCAAATGTGATTCAGATGGTCTTTGTATCCCGGCATGCCCCAAAGGAGCGATTGACTATGAAGATGATTATGCCGATGTCGGATGTGGTTTCTAAAGCTCAATCAACAATCATTCTGATGGGAATAGCCAATGATCTTATCTGGTAAGGAAATAGCAAGCAGGATTGATGGTGATATCATTATCAAGCCTTACAACAGCGATAGACTTAATCCTAACAGTTATAATCTGTCATTGCATGATGAACTGGTTGTATACAGTGATTCTCCACTCGACATGAAAAAGGACAATCCCTATCAGCAGATCATGATTCCTGCTGACGGGTTGCTTTTAGAGCCCAACCAGTTGTATCTGGGAAGAACGGTTGAGTACACTGAAACGAATAATCTGGTGCCAATGCTGGAAGGACGGTCTTCAGTTGGTCGACTTGGATTGTTTATCCATGTGACGGCAGGGTTTGGCGATGTCGGATTCAAGGGATTCTGGACGTTGGAAATATTTTGTGTCCAACCGATCAGAATCTATGCCGGAGTTGAGATCTGTCAGGTTTATTATCATACCCTGGAAGGAGAGCACGAAAACTATTCCAGTGAAAAATATCAGAATAATCAAGGAATTCAGACGAGTCTTTTGTTCAAGGATTATGAATTAAAAAAATAGGGGGGAATATCATGGCGGATCAAACAAAGAAAAGTGGATTTTCGGGGATACAGGTGCTTGGCATCGTTGTTCTGGTGATGGTATTGACCATTGTCGGAACAATTTTTGCGGCCAGAACTTGGTTGTTTCCCCGTTCTTTTACCCCGGTGGTGTTAAGCCAGCAGGAAGAGACACAACTGGAGAATAAATTGCGACAATTTGACATGATTAGCAGCCTGACAGCAGAGTCCCGTCTACAAAATAATCGACAGTCAAGAAATGCTCAGGACAATCCTGATAAGAAATTACCGGATGGCAGTCTCAAACCTGAAGTCTATAGTGAAGATGGGGCATCCAGGGAGATTACTCTGAGTGAGCGGGAAATTAATGCCTTACTGGCAAAGAATACCGATTTAGCTGACAAGCTGGCTATTGATTTGTCCGATAGTCTGGTTAGTGCGAAGTTGTTGATTCCAGTCGATCCTAATTTTCCTATGTTCGGTGGTAAAACCCTGCGCGTCAAGGCAGGTGTCGAGCTTGCTTATCGTGAGACCCGACCCATGGTGAAGATCAGGGGCATTAGTATCATGGGGGTTCCTGTCCCTGCGGCATGGATGGGGGGTCTTAAAAATATCGACCTGATTGAGCAATTTGGCACTGATGAAGGATTCTGGAAGGCATTTTCCGACGGTGTCGATTCCATTACTGTCCAGGATGGTCGACTTCATATTCAACTCAAGGAATGACAGGATACTTATCACAATGAATGCTAGCCAAAATACTCCCGAAACAATTTACCTGGAAGACTATAAAACCCCTGCGTATCTGGTTGAACAAGTCGACCTGAGATTTGAGTTAGAGGACTCTGCAACGCGGGTCACTTCAACTCTGCAAATGTCTCTGAATCCTGACCGGAACGGTATACCGGAACCTCTGATTTTGGATGGTGAACAATTACAACTGCTTGAGGTTAAATTGGATGGCAAGATGTTGACATCAGCTGATTATCAACAGGATGATGTCAGTTTGCAGATCGCTACGATGCCGAAAAAATTCACCCTTGAAATTCAAACGCAGATTGATCCACTCAACAATACTGCGCTGGAAGGTCTCTATCTGACCAGCGGCAATTTTTGCACCCAATGTGAGGCGCAGGGATTCCGTAGAATCACTTATTATCCCGATCGGCCGGATGTGCTGGCGCGTTTCCAGGTGCGAATTGAGGCGGATAAAAAATACCCGGTACTGCTCAGTAATGGAAATCTGCTGGAACAGGGGGAGCTACGGAACGGCCGCAATTTTGCGGTTTGGGAAGATCCTTTCTTTAAGCCCAGCTATCTGTTTGCCCTGGTGGCGGGTGATCTGGTCTGTCTGGAAGATCATTACACAACCATGTCGGGTCGTGATGTGCTGCTGCAGATTTATGTCGAAGAGCGTAACAGCAATTATTGTGATCATGCCATGCTCTCGCTGAAAAAATCTATGCAGTGGGAAGAGGAAACCTTTGCGCTGGAATATGACCTTGATCGCTTTATGATCGTTGCTGTTGATAATTTTAATATGGGGGCGATGGAAAATAAGGGACTGAATATCTTCAACTCCAAGTATGTGTTGGCACACCCGGAAACGGCGACCGATGCGGATTATCTGGGGGTTGAATCGGTGATCGGACATGAATATTTTCACAATTGGACAGGCAATCGGGTGACCTGTCGGGATTGGTTCCAACTCAGCTTGAAAGAGGGGTTGACGGTTTTTCGTGACCAGCTGTTTTCTTCCGCTATGAATTCGGCAGCGGTTAAGCGGATTGATGATGTGCGGATTCTGCGTCAATTTCAATTTCCTGAGGATGCCGGGCCGATGGCACATCCGGTTCGACCTGCGTCTTATCTGGAAATCAATAATTTTTATACCACCACGATTTACAACAAGGGTGCTGAACTTATCCGAATGATGCAGACCCTGCTCGGTAAAGAAAAATTTATTGCTGGAGTGCAACTCTATCTCAATCGACATGATGGTCAGGCGGTTACCTGTGATGATTTTGTCGCGGCAATGGAAGATGCTGGAAATATTGATCTCACAACCTTCAAACGTTGGTATTCTCAGGCCGGAACTCCACAGGTGAATATTCAGCAGAATTATGATGCTGCTCAGCAGATTTTGACCCTGGAAATATCTCAAAGTTGTTCAGCAACCCCGGGACAGAATAAAAAACAACCGTTTCATATTCCGCTGGCGGTCGGCTTGATGAATGCTGTGGGAGAAGATATTCAACTCCAATTGTCAGGGGAGACCCAGCCCGGTGATACAACCCGGGTTCTTGATCTGACTCAGCAGACACAGAGATTCTCTTTTATTGGTATTGATCAACCGCCGACCCTTTCACCGTTGCGGGGGTTTTCTGCACCGGTTTGTTTGCAATATGATTTTGCTGATACAGAATTGGCGTTTCGTATGGCTCACGACAGCGATTCCTTTAACCGTTGGGAGGCTGGTCAAACTCTGGCATTGAGTGAGTTGCTGCGGATGTACAATGATCATGAACAGGGGAAGTCATTTTCTTTGCAGCCAATTTTTATCGATACCTGGGAAAAGGGATTGACTGACTGTCGGATTGATCAGAGTCTGCTGGCGCAACTATTGACTCTGCCAAACGAGCAGTATCTGGCTGATCAGTTGGATACCTTTGACCCACAGATTGTCAGGAATGTCCGTGATCATGCCATTTATCAACTGGCACAAGAGAACCGAACCCTCCTGCTGCAACGTTATAGAGGCTGTTTCACAGACGAGGGTCACTATTCTCTCGACCCTGCTGCGGTCGGTCGGCGTAGTTTGGGTAATTTCTGTCTTTCATTGTTGATGCGCTTGGATCTAGTGGAGCTGAACAAGCTGTGCTTGAGGCAGTACCGTACTGCGACAAATATGACCGATCGGCTGGCGGCTTTTTCCGTGTTGGTGGATAGCTCTGTGGACGAACGGCAGGAGATCATTGGTGATTTTTATCAACAGTGGAAAAAACATCCGTTGCTGATTGATAAATGGTTCAGTATCCGGGCATTATCACATCGCACCGAAACATTTTCTGAGGTGGAAGATTTGTTGCTCCACCCTGATTTCAGCTTGAGTAATCCGAATCGGGTGCGGGCGTTACTGGGGGCTATGTCACAGAATCTAGCAGTTTTCCATCGTCCCGATGGTGCCGGGTATCAATTGCTGGTAGAACAGATTTTGCTGCTTGATCAGCGTAACCCTCAGGTTGCTGCTCGGATGGCATCACCGCTGACGCGCTGGCAACGGCTGGAACCGAGACGTCGAGAGTTGTTAAAACAGGAACTTCTCCGGTTACAACAGGCGGATTTATCCAGAGATCTTTATGAAATTATCAATAAAAGTTTACAGACATAGGGGACAGATCCGAGGTCAGTCCCCGAACAATCGCGAGACAGAATGTGAATTCAGTCCCCAATCATCAATAAGAGTTTACCGTAAAATTGGAGGAAAAAGTGTGTGATTATACCATGATCGGTTGTGGTGATATCGGTTTCCGAGTTGCTAAAGAGTTGATAAAACAAAAGAAACAGGTGCGGGCAACCATCCATTTTGAGGAGGGGGCTGTTGTCCCGCAGTCTGTTGGGATCAGGACAATCATTGCCAATTTTGATTATCAGGAAGATGTTCCTGATTTCTCGGTGCATGGGCAGAATATTTTTTATTCTATGGCACCACAAGGGGGTGGCAGCAGCGATTACCGGATGCTGAACTTTTGCCGGAAACTATCGGTTGAAAACTGCCCCAGTCGCATTGTTTATCTCAGTACCAGCGGTGTTTATGGAGATTGTGGTGATGACCTGGTGACTGAAGAGACGCCGGTCAATCCGCAGACCAGTCGGGCTAAACGGCGGGTGAGTGCCGAGAATCAACTGCGTGAACAGTCTGAGAAACTTGACTTTGATCTGATTATTCTGCGGGTGACGGGGATTTATGGACCCGGTCGGTTGCCGATCTCACAATTGAAAAAAGGGCATGAAGTCTTGTCCCCCGAAGAAGCACCCCGCACCAATCGGATCCACAGTGTGGATCTGGTACAGATTTGTCTTGCGGCAATGGAAAAAGGGGAGAATGGTGATATCTTTAATGTTTGTGATAATGAAGAGAGCAGTATGAGTCACTATTTTATGGCCGTTGCTAAGCTGTATGATTTGCCCCAACCAAAGCAACTGAGCTGGGCAGAGGCAGAAAAGGTGATGAATCCATTGACTTTCTCGTTTCTGCAGGAGTCCCGGCGGATGTCCAACCGTAAAATGATTGAAAAATTGGGAATTAAACTTCTCTATCCGACCCTTGAAAAGGGGTTGCCAGCGAGTCGAGCGGTCTTATGATCAGTCACGCTGCAGTTCGTCCGGTTGCTGGTTTCTTTCGCGGTTTTAGTTACCCGTTGCGCGCAGTTAAGCTTTTTCGTCGCAAACCCGGGTTGTTGAAATATCTGGCTATCCCCTTTTTTATTAATCTGTTTGTCTTTACTGCAACGGTTTATTTTGGACTTGATCTGTTTCAGGGGATGCTGGAAACCTACGCACCCAGCACCGAAGTATGGTACGGGGTTCTGCTCTATTATCTCGCTTGGATGGTTGCTTCACTGCTGACTGCCGTTATTGTTTTCTTTTCATTTACCATTATTGGCAACTTGATTGCTTCCCCATTTAATGAACTTCTTTCTGAACGAACTGAAGCGTTAATGACGGGATCACTGGCTGATAAACCCTTCAGCTTACGGCGTTTTTGGAGAGAGTCAGGGTACGCGGTTATTGTTGAAATTAAGAAGCTGGTGGTCTTTGTTGTTTGTATGGTGCTGCTGTTTGGAATTAATTTTATTCCCGGGATTGGCTCGTTGATCTACGCTGTTCTGGCTCCAGCTTTTACCCTTTTTTTCCTTACAGTTGAGTATATGGCCTTTGTTTTAATGCGTAAACAGCTGAGTTTTTCTGAACAACGGCGCTATATTTTTAAACATCCGATCCTGATGTTCGGTTATGCATGTGGGGTTTTCTGTATGCTGGCGATCCCTTTTGTTCAATTTTTTTGTATTCCACTGGCAGTAGTTGGTGCCACTTTGTTGTGGTGCGATTTTCCTCGGGTTACGGCAACAAATTGAGTCAAAAACAGTGGAAATCCAATGAATGTGAGATTAATATAAGTTCATGGTTGCTGCCCGATTTAAATTGAGCTAAACTGCTTACCTATTTTGATGATGTCAAACTTTTACTGAATCCAGGGAGGTTTCAGTCCAATGAGTCCAGCGAGCAGACCAGGGAAAACAAAATTTCAGTTAGATTTGCGTCGTCATTTACGTGAGCATTACGTTAACGAAAATCTGACCCATTTGATTTGTGAGATTGCTGAAGCTTCCAAATATATTATTCACTCAATCAGTACGGGTGATCTGGGGGTGGCTGGTACCTCCAATTTGTATGGTGAACAGCAACTGGCACTGGATGTTCTTGCCGATCGAATCATGCGTAAGAGGCTTGATCATTCTCGCGTGGTGGCAAATATGATGTCGGAAGAGATGGATGAAATTATTCCGGTTTCGCCAGACTGTGATGGGAAATATTCGGTTGCCTTTGATCCTTTGGATGGATCTTCTCTAGTTGATGTCAATCTCGCAGTTGGTACCATTGTTTCAATTTTTGAAGGATGTGACCTGCTGCAACCCGGACGTAAGCAGGTTGCGGCTGTGTATATCCTTTATGGGCCACGTACGACATTAGTTTACAGTGTCGGTAAGGGAGTTCATGAATTCGGTATGAATATGCTGAGGGAGTTTACTCTGTTGCAGGAGAATATTACTCTCCAGCCACAAGGGAGTCTTTATTCTCCCGGAGGACAACGGAATCTTTATACTCCTGGTGTTGAGGCATATATTGCCAAATTGGAAGATCGCGGCGTCAAGTTGCGTTACAGTGGTGGGTTTGTCCCCGATATCAATCAGATATTACTTAAGGGGCAGGGCATTTTCTTTTACCCGCACTTGAAGAATCAGCCACAGGGGAAATTAAGATTGCTGTTTGAGTTGAGTCCGATGGCTTTCATAATTGAACAGGCTGGGGGTGCTGCCTCTAATGGGCACCAACCGATTCTAGACTTGCAACCACAACAAATTCATGACCGCTCACCGGTCTTTATTGGTTGTAAGAAGGATGTTGCCATGGCTGAAGAGTTTATCCGCAGGCTGGAAAATGAAAATGATGGAAGGGTAGAAAAGAAAGAAAAAAAGTAGCTATTCAGTAAAATGACAGCTCCGAATGACACTGGTTTAAGGGCAGATAGCAGCAAAATCGGAACTGTCCCCGCATGGAGGCTGTCTCAGGCTTTTGCGGTGCGAACTACCGAGGTTCTTTGTGGCTCGTAAACTCTTGGGACAGCCCCCGGTGGAGCTGGGGACTGTCCCGAGTTGACTGCAATGCTGGTAAAATTAGCGCCATTCGGGACAAACCCTGATTTGCTAACTTTTCTACTGAATTAGTTCTTTAGGTTTCAACTAAGCTGCAATGGAGGAGGGGGACATGCAGCCAATATATATTGCTCTAGCTGCAACGATTGCCGGACTCTCTCTGGCACCTGTTTATACGTTCCCGCATTTTTCTGCTTGGTTGTTTGGTTCATTTTCCGGCCTGCTATTTTTTCTGCTGCGTAGACACCGCCGTGTCGCATTGGTCTTACTATTTCTCTCCATTGCTGTTTTTTCAAATCTGCGTTATCCACAGCAATTTCCATCCCGACAAGACATCGTTTATATCGATCATTTAGCGCGAAAAGTAACTTTGACTGGCATGTTGACCAATATCCGCCAACTCACCGAAGGGCGGAGCTGGATCGAATTACTGGTCGATTCGGTCACCATAAAAGATCATCAGATCCCACTGGAAGCTCCTTTGCGGGTGCGGCTCTATATGGGGGAGGGGACTGATCAGTTGTTTCCAGGTGATGTTATTCGCTGTAAAAGTCGAATGCGACAGCCACGTCTTTTCGGGACTCCGGGGGAATTTAACTGGCCACGTTACCTGGCAAGCCAACATATCGATATGACTGCCTGGGTAAAAAATCCTGAAAAAATAAAACTCTTGGAGCGAAAAAAGAGTTTTCCCCGCCGACCGATAGTGCAATGGCGGAGCAGAATTGCCACCAATATTCAGCGAGTGATGCCAGAAGAACGTGCCCCCCTGGTCAGGGCACTGGTGTTGGGCGAGGGGCGAATTATCCCTGATCCTCTCCGCAAAACTCTGGCAAAAAGTGGTATCAGCCATCTCTTTGCCATCTCTGGACTTCATCTTGGGATGATTGGGTTACTTGGTTATCGACTTATGTTTGTCTTCTATCGTCGTTCACCCAGGTTGCTTGATTGGCAGCCTCCGCAACGGCTACTCCCACTCGTCTTACTGCCCTTGTTGCTTGGTTATTTGCTGTTGACAGGAGATGCTGTTTCAACACGTAGAGCTTTTGCTCTGGCTGCGGTGGGAACCAGTTTTTTATTCTGGCGCTATTATGTCAATCCACTATTACTGTTGGCGTCCATTGCATTGCTCTCTCTACTGATTAACCCGCTGTTTCTTTGGCAGGCGGGCTGGCAGCTCTCTTTTTCTGGCGCAGCAGGGATTCTTCTCTGGCGACCAGTGTGGCAAAAAATAGGTCGTCATCAAGTTGTCTTTCTACGTTATCCTCTGCAACTTTTTCTGGTGACCTTTGCTGCAATGTTGGCAACCTTGCCACTGGTTCTCTTCAATTTTCATCTCTTTGCCCCGATTGGAATCCTGGCTAATCTTGTCTGTGTCCCAATTGTAACTCTCCTCGCTTTACCGCTCGGATTTTCCGGGTTGCTGTTTTACCCACTTTTTCCTCAATTGTCAGAACTGTTATTTCAGCTTTGTGGTTTATTGCTAGCTTACGTATTGTCGCTGGCCAACTGGCTTACGGCACTCCCCGGTCTTGGGGGCACATATTTGTTTCTATCTCACGAGCAGATTCTGGCCGTTGCTTTGTTGGTCTTACTGTTGCTTTTATCCGCACAACTAGCGAAACAGAACTTGTTACGATTTGGAACCGTCAGTGTTTTGTCTGCGGTCGTCTTGTGGCAATTTCCTCTCGCCCAGGCTCATCCGGTTTTATTAACCATGTTCAGTGTTGGTCAGGGTGAATCGATGCTGCTGCAAAATAACAAGGGGCAAGCTATTTTGATCGATGGTGGTGGGTTTTACAGCGATAGGTTTGATGTCGGTGAGCGTTTGCTCGCTCCGGCCTTTGCGGAGTTAGGAGTGACCCAGTTGGATGCCGTTGTTTTGACCCACAATGATCTGGATCACCGTAAGGGGCTGGTTTTTATTCTCGATCATTTTCCGGTGCGGGAATTTTGGAGCGGACAACCATTAGCTGCTTTGCCTGCCCGATTACAGAATGTTTTGCTCAAGAACTCTATTCCAGCCAGAATTGCGCCTCCTAGTTGGAGTGCAGCCCCTTTTTGGACTTCTGGTGTTTTGCACATATTTAACGGCAGCGCTCCGTGGATCAGTGATAATGACGCTTCTTTGGTGCTGTACCTTGATCATGACAAAAAAAATAGCCTGTTGCTGACTGGAGATTTGGAAAAGCAAGGAGTCTTTAAGCTCCTTGCAGCGGGATTACCTGGATCAGTCTCTTTGCTGAAACTGCCCCACCATGGCAGTAGGTTTTCAGCAACTGACCGTCTTATTGATCAGCTTAACCCTCAATCCTGTCTAGTTTCGGTCGGTTATCAAAACAGTCACCATTTGCCGGCCAGACAGGTTGTTGACTATCTGCAAAGAAAGAACATTCCCCTCTATCGAACTGATATATCAGGAACTCTTCAGGCTCAATCGTCCCAAAAAGGTTGGCATATCCAGCATTGGCAACAAGGCGTTTTTCGTTGACATTCTCTTCTGAATGCTGAATAATCTCTTATTATTATAGGAGACTTATGATTTCTGTCCAATCAAATATCCTGGTTGTTGATGATGAACTGTTCTTTCGCAAGTTGTATCGTGATCTGTTATTGGAAGAAGGTTATCGTGTCGATGTCTGCGCTAATGGTGATGATGCCATTACTTTACTCCAGCAGCGTGAGGTCGACCTTGTCCTGACCGACATGGTGATGCCGGGTAAAAACGGTCTGGAAGTTCTTCATGCCGCCAGAATACTGCCAAATTCCCCTGAGGTTATTATGGTGACTGGCCATGCCAGTCTTGAATCGGCGATTGAGGCATTGAAAAATGGTGCAAGAGATTATTTGATCAAACCATTTGATCCTGAAGAATTGAAACATGTGGTTCGAAATTGTCTCGATCAGCGTAGGTTGTTGATAGAAAATGATCATTTACATCGGCAAATTCACCTTTTCCAAACCGGACAATCTTTATCATCACTCATTGATCTGGAGCGCTTGCTTCCACAGGCTCTTGATGTTTTGTTGCGTGAGATGGACTCTGGCACTGGTTGTGCTTTCACTCTGAAAAATGGCGAGGTACCCTCTCTTGCTGGACTAAAAGAGCTTCCTGCCGAGTTTGCAGAACAGTTGATTCTTACTTTGTTACCACAGTTTGACGAGTTGACAGGTTTGAGCCAACCCAGTAATGCTGTTGCTGCGAAATTGCTTAAACTCCAGCAACGTCGGGAACAAACCTGGATGTTGCCATTGCACGACGGTGAGGTGCTGAAGGGGGGGATTGTTGTTTGTGATGTGGCTGATAATTTAGAGACCTCTGTCCCTTTGGCCGATTTAGGTTATTTGTGTGACCAGGTATCTCTTGGTTTTGAAAATGCCTGCCGTTATCAGGATGCGCAAAATTTAATGTATACCGATGATTTGACCGGACTCTATAATCATCGCTATATGCAGGTTTCGTTGAGCCATGAAATCAGACGTGCGCAGCGCTATGGATTGAAATTTTCTCTGCTATTTTTAGATCTTGATCGCTTCAAAGAGATTAATGATAACTATGGGCATCTGGCGGGGAGCGCCGCATTACAGGAAGTTGGTCGTTTGTTGGATAAATGCGTTCGAGATGTTGATATGTTGTTCCGTTTTGGTGGGGATGAATTTGCTGCAATTCTGGTTGAGACAGACGATACGACCGCACGAATTGTTGCGGAGAGGATTCGTAAGGTGATCGAAGAGCATGCTTTCCTGGAAGAACAAGGCACACCAAGTTACGTAACTGTTACAGCCGGATTTGCAACTTTTCCGACTGATGCTACAGAGAAAGAGCAACTGCTTGATCTTGCCGATCAAGCAATGTATGCCGGAAAAATTTCACGGAATGTTATTTGTGGTGTGGTCGATATTCCGCAAGATAAACATTAATCTTCATCCTCCTGCTGACCTGATTTGAATTGACTTTTAAGTGTAATTTAATATTGTCTGTACGGAAATAAAACTAATCTATTCAGCAGGGTAGGAAGCTAAATCAGCAGAGACCCCTTTTTGTCAAACACATGATCCTTTCTTCCGCAATAAAAACGTATAAATAGTGCTTAAATTTCTTTCAGATCAACACAAAATAAGGTATCTTCTCCCGTCTGTATCGATTCCGTTAGCCTGCGAAAGAATAGTTATAAAAGAAAAGGTTCCATTTTGAGTATAACAGCGATCAAAGGGATGAATGATGTTCTGCCTGGAGAGGTAGAAACTTGGCAGTTTCTGGAGCAAAGTGCCCGTGATGTATTTAGTCTCTATGGTTTTTCTGAAATCAGAACACCAATAGCGGAGAAGACTGAACTGTTCTGCCGATCCATTGGTGAAACAACCGATATTGTTGAAAAGGAAATGTACACCTTTAATGATAAGAGTAACCACTCTATGACCTTGCGCCCCGAGGGGACAGCTCCAGTGATGCGGGCTTTTATTCAGAACCATTTGCATAACCTTGATCCGGTTTCCAAACTTTACTATATGGGGCCGATGTTTCGTTATGAGCGGCCACAGAAGGGGCGCTATCGTCAGTTTCACCAGCTTGGGGTTGAAGTGCTTGGGGTTGAGGATGCGAAAGTTGATGCCCAGGTTCTGGCGATGCTGCATCAATACTTTGCCCGGATCGAGATCGATTCGGTTTCTCTTCAGATCAACTCACTCGGTTGCCCTGAGTGTCGTCCCGGCTATCAGCAGGAACTGATCGCCTACCTCGAATCCCGTTTGGATCAATTGTGTGTGGAATGTCAGCGTCGCTATCAGACTAACCCCCTGCGGGTATTGGACTGTAAGGCGGCAGGATGTCAAGCGGCGACGATTGATGCCCCTTCAGTTCTTGACCATCTGTGCTCCTCTTGTAATGACCATTTTACACAGGTCAAATACTATCTGAATGCGTTACAAGTACCGTTTAAGGTAAATTCACGGATGGTGCGTGGGTTAGACTACTATGTACGGACCACTTTTGAGTTGGTTACCGATCAGCTTGGATCACAGAATGCTGTGGCGGCGGGAGGGCGTTATGATGGTCTGGTTGAGAGCCTTGGTGGTCCGGCGTTGCCGGGAATTGGTTTTGCCATCGGGCTTGAACGTCTGGTTCTGATGAAGAATGAGCAGCGGATCAGCCCGGCAACGCCACAACTGTTTATTGCGGCTCTTGGTAAAGAGGCGACTGACCGGGCGTTTGTGCTGATGTCTCAGTTGCAGATTGCCGGTGTGCGTGCTGAAATGGATTATCTGGGGAAAAGTCTGAAAGCGCAGATGCGCAGAGCCAATAAGTTGAATGCCGCCTTTACTCTGATTCTGGGCGAAGATGAACTGGAATCAGGACAGGCGCAACTTAAAAATATGTCAGATAGTAGCCAATCGATAATTGCCTTGGAGTCTTTGGTTGCGACGTTAAGTAAAAAACTCGGCCAAGTATCCACTTATTCTTGACCTTCAATAAATGCAGTTTATATAATTACAATTCCGTCATAAATTTATCAGAGCGATAGCTCATTCTGGAGGATGTTGTGTTGAACGATAAACTTGGAAATTTGGTAAGAACCCATCGTTGTGGTGATCTGACCGCAGAACAGATAGGGCAGGAAGTTTGTGTGATGGGTTGGGCACAGAGGCGCCGTGATCACGGTGGCCTGATTTTTATTGACCTGCGTGACCGTGAGGGAATTATCCAGCTGGCTCTCGATCCTGATCGTGATCTTGCCTCACACCAGAAGGCAGAGCAGGTTCGTAATGAATTTGTTCTGGCAGCGCGGGGAAAAGTATCACCACGTCCTGAGGGAACAGTTAATCCAAAAATGAAAACGGGTGAAGTGGAGATTGAAATCAGTGAATTGCTGATATTGAATCGCTCCGAGACGCCCCCTTTTATGCTTGATGAATTTACTGAAGTTGCCGAAAATATCCGTTTGAAGTATCGCTATCTCGATTTACGTCGCCCGGCATTACAAAAAAATATGTTGATGCGGCATCTAGTTGCTAAAACGGTACGTAACTATTTTGACGAACAAGGATTTATTGAAATTGAGACCCCGGTTCTGACTAAAAGTACCCCGGAAGGAGCTAGAGACTATTTGGTTCCAAGTCGGGTTAATTTAGGCCACTTTTATGCGTTACCCCAGTCTCCACAGCTGTTTAAGCAGTTGTTGATGGTCTCCGGGTTTGACCGTTATTTCCAGATTGTCAAATGTTTCCGTGATGAAGATTTGCGGGCAGATCGTCAGCCTGAATTTACTCAGATCGATTGTGAAATGAGTTTTGTCAATCGCAGTCAGGTCATGGACATTATGGAGGGGATGATCGCCAAAGTTTTTAAAGCAGCATTAGACGTTGAGTTGACTCTGCCAATGCCGCGTTTAACTTATGCAGAGGCATTGGATCGCTTTGGTGTTGATAACCCCGATTTGCGTTTTGACATGGAGCTGATTGATATTACCGAGCAAGTTGCTGGATCCCAGTTCAAAGTTTTTGCCAGTGTCGCCGCGGCTAAAGGGCTGGTTAAAGCCCTCAATGTCAAAGGTTGTGCAACTTTTTCCCGTCGGGAGTTAGATGATTTAACCGACTTTGCCAGGATTTATGGTGCTAAAGGGATGGCATGGGTCAAGGTCACAGCAGGGGGTTGGCAGTCACCTATTGCTAAATTCTTTACCGATACCGAACTAGTGGCTTTAAATGAAAAACTGGGCGCTGAAGTTGGTGATTTATTGTTGTTTATGGCCGATACTCCAGCTATTGCCAATGAAGCTTTGGGTCGCCTGCGTGGTCACTTGGGTCAAAAATTGGGTTTGGCTGACAGGGAGAACTATCAGTTTACCTGGGTCACCGATTTTCCGTTGTTGGAGTGGGATGCTGAACAACGTCGCCACGTTGCTGTTCATCACCCATTTACCGCCCCACTGGAAGAAGATATTCCTCTGCTTGATACTGACCCAGGTAAGGCACGAGCACAAGCCTATGACTTGGTGTTGAACGGTTCAGAAATTGGTGGTGGCAGTATTCGTATTCATGATCAGGAAGTACAGTCACGCATGTTTGAGCTTCTGGGCATTGGTTCTGATGAGGCTCAAGAGAAATTTGGATTCTTGTTGGATGCGCTGAATTTTGGTGCACCACCCCACGGTGGAATCGCTTTTGGTCTGGATCGCTTGATGATGATACTGACTGGTTCAGATTCAATTCGTGACGTGATTGCTTTTCCGAAAACCCAGAAAGCAACGTGTCTGTTGTCTGATGCTCCTAACGAAGTGGATGATAAACAACTCCAGGATTTGGGTGTTCGTTTACGGGGAATACAGAAGTAGATTTTTACTATGCTCTTAGACATGGGACGAAATATAGATGCAGATGTTTAAACGTCTGTTGCTGATAGTTGTAGTCATCTTCTTGTTGTTTGGTTGTGCGCAACCACCGCCTGTTGGAGAGTTGGAATATACCCGGAATGTTGTTGCTCATGCCTATGCAGCGGGAGCAGCTCAACACGCCTCCGGTGAGTACCAACTTGCTAACAGTGCGTTGCAGGCTGCCGAACTTCAGGTTAAGAATAAAGAATATCGTAGAGCTTCATTCACTTTGGACTTGGCTCGACGCTATTCTGCAGAAGCACTGAAGTTGACTATAGCGCGTAAACAACAATTGGCAGCAGAAGAGAAAAAAATTGCCGAGGACAAACAGTTGGCTGCGTTAGCAAAACAGCGTGAGTTGGAACAGCAGGCCAAACTGAAAAAACAACAGGAACAAAAGAAGAAAGTGATCATTGTGCCAAAGCCAAAAAAACCAGCTCCGGTTGTCGTAAAAAAAGCTTCGCCAATTGTTAAAGCACCAAAGCCTGTTAATCATGTTGAAGTCCATGCAGGTGAGAATCTCGCAATAATTGCCGCTCGCGCAGAAGTTTATAAAGATGCTTTGCTTTGGCCACTTATTTATAAAGCCAATCGAGATCAGATAAAAGATCCAACGGTGATTTTTCCTGGCCAAATTCTGCTGATTCCACGTGACAAATCCAGAGATGAAGTCGAGGCTGCCCGGCGGGAAGCACGGGAGTTGAACCTTTTCCAGCCTCAGAACTAAATGTTTACTATTTGATCATTTCCTGCGATGTTCTGCCGGAACCCTGCCGGCAGAATTCTTTCCACCGCAAATCAATTCTAAGAACAATTTTCTTTAATTTTCTCTGTGCGGGGGTCTTTTGAAAATACTTTAAAAACAGTAACTTACATTTGCTCTCTGATCGATTGAGATAATTTTACTTTAAATCGCAAAGGTTCTTGACACTCTCGTTTTGTTTGTATACTGTATACAACGCTAAACAGAACTAATTTTTCAGTTTATAACGTGGTTATATCCTGACTTGAATGGTGATTAATCGGCTTTTTAAATATTAAAGGAGAGAGAATATGGCAAAGATTACCTGGTCCGAAATTGATGAAGCACCTGCATTGGCGACCTACGCTTTTCTGCCGATCGTGCGAGCCTTTTGCAAGGGAACTGGTGTTGGCGTTGAGACTACGGATATCTCCCTGTCTGGACGTATCCTCGCAAATTTTCCGGAGAATTTGACTGAAGAGCAGAAAGTTGCCGACAACTTGGCAGCGTTGGGTGAACTGGTTCAAAAACCTGAAGCTAACATTATCAAACTTCCGAATATCAGTGCTTCTGTACCTCAATTGCAAGCAGCAATCGCTGAATTGCAGGAGAAGGGTCATGACATTCCCAGCTATCCTGAAGAGGCGACAACCGATGCAGAAATTAAGTTGCAAACTCGCTATGCTAAGTGTCTCGGTTCTGCGGTTAACCCGGTTCTGCGTGAAGGAAATTCGGATCGCCGTGCTGCCGCCGCGGTGAAAAAATTTGCCCAGAAAAATCCACATCGGATGATGCAAGACTGGCCTGCTCCAGGCACTTCTAAGTGTCGTGTCGCTCACATGGATCATGGCGATTTCTATGAGACTGAAAAATCGGTCACTATGGAGAAAGCTGATACTGTCAAGATTCAATTTGTTGACGAAGCGGGTCATATCACCGTAAAGAAAGACGGTTTGGCTCTGCTGGATGGTGAAATTATCGATAGCTCAGTGATGCACGTTGCCGCTCTACGTGAGTTCTATGCCAAGACTGCGCAGGAGGCTAAGGAGAAGGATGTGCTGCTCTCTCTGCATCTCAAGGCGACGATGATGAAAATTTCCGATCCGATCATGTTTGGTCATGCTGTTTCGGTTTATTTCAAGGATGCTCTTGAGAAACACGCTGACACTCTGGCTTCGATTGGGGCTAATCCCAATCTGGGTATGGGCGATATCCTCAATAAGTTGAATAAACTTCCGGCTGATAAAAAAGCTGAGATTGAAGCTGATATCAATGCTTGTTATGAAGGTCAGGCTGCTCTTGCGATGGTCGATTCCCGCAAGAACATTACCAACCTGCATGTGCCTAACGATGTTATCGTTGATGCGTCGATGCCGAATGTTGTTCGTGACGGAGGCCGGATGTGGAACCGGCAGGACGAACTGCAGGATACCATCGCTATGGTTCCGGATCGCTGCTACGCTACTATCTACCGCGAAATTATTGAAAATGCCAATAAAAACGGTCAGTTCAATCCGGCCACCATGGGGAGTGTTGCCAACGTTGGTCTGATGGCGCAAAAAGCCGAAGAATATGGCTCTCACGACAAGACTTTTGAAGCTCCATCGGCAGGTAAGTTTCAGGTTGTTAACTCCGCTGGCGAAGTTCTGATGGAACAGTCGGTTTCCACTGGCGATATCTACCGTTCCAGTCAGGCAAAAGATATTCCAATCAAAGACTGGGTCAAGTTGGCTGTTAAACGCGCCAAGGCTTCCGGTGAACCAGCCATCTTCTGGCTTGACGAAAAACGTGGTCATGATACTGAGATTATCAAAAAAGTGAATAAGTACCTGCCTGAGTTTGATACTGCAGGCCTCGATATCCGTATCATGGATCCAGTCTCCGCAATGAAATTTACCCTCGATCGGGTACGTAAAGGTGAGAATACCATTTCCGTTACTGGTAACGTGCTGCGGGATTACCTGACCGATCTGTTCCCGATTCTTGAACTAGGGACATCTGCTCGTATGCTTTCCATCGTACCTTTGTTAGCTGGTGGTGGCCTTTTTGAAACGGGTGCTGGTGGTTCTGCTCCGAAGCACGTGCAACAGTTTCTCAAAGAAGGTCATATCCGTTGGGACTCTCTTGGTGAGTACTGTGCCCTGGTTCCTTCGTTGGAGCAGGCTGCATCTGCTGACAATAATCCAAAGGCCGCGATTTTGGCTGAAACTCTTGATGCCGCTATTGGTGAGTATTTGGAAAACCAGAAATTGCCTTCTCGTAAGGTCAAGGAAATTGACAACCGCGGCGGCACCTTCTACCTCGCTTTCTACTGGGCTCAAGCCCTTGCTGCTCAGGACAAAGATGCTGCTATGAAGGCACGTTTTGCTGACGTTGCAGCTGAGATTGAGAAGAATGTTGATAAAATCGATGCTGAGCTTATTGATTGTCAGGGTTCCCCGGTTGATATCGGTGGTTACTTCCGCCCCGATAAAGTCAAAGCTGCAGCAGCTATGCGCCCAAGTACAACTCTGAACGCAATTATTGATGCAATGTGATTAATCATAGGTACTTAGCAGGATCGGGATAAATAATTTATTCCGATCCTATTTCAAATTTTCCTAGATAAGGAGAGAGACAATGGCGAGACCTAAAATTTCTTTGATCGGTGGTGGACAAATTGGTGGTGTTTTAGCTCAACTCTGTGCTTTGCGTGAACTTGGTGATGTTGTTCTGTTTGATATTGTTGAAGGAATGCCCCAGGGTAAGATGCTCGATATTGCTGAAGTTGCTCGCAATGATCAATTCGACGTAGAGCTTAAGGGAACTAACTCTTACGCCGATATCGCTGGCTCTGACATCGTTATTGTCACCGCCGGTCTACCCCGTAAGCCTGGTATGAGCCGTGATGACTTGCTTGGTGTGAACGCCAAGATCATGAATCAAGTATCCGAAGGGATCAAAGAGTTTGCTCCTGAGTCCATCGTTATCATTATCTCCAATCCACTTGATGCCATGGTTACTCTGTGTCAAAAGGTGACTGGTTTCCCACCTGAGCGTGTTATTGGTCAGGCTGGAGTCCTTGATTCAAACCGTTTCTGCTCCTTTATTGCCTGGGAGCTCGGTGTGTCGGTTCGCGACGTAAACGCGATGGTTCTTGGCGGTCACGGCGATACCATGGTTCCGATCGTACGTTATGCTAACGTCAATGGTGTTCCGGTTATGGAGCAGCTGATCCGTAAGTATGGTGATGAAGCCAAGGCCAAAGAAGTTATGACCGCTATGGTTGAGCGGACTAAAGCCGCTGGTGGTGAAGTTGTTAAATTGTTGGGTAATGGTTCTGCATTCTACAGCCCTGCATCTTCTGCAATTGCCATGGCCGAAGCGATTCTGCGTGACCAGAAACGGGTTCTTCCTGCTTGTGTTCTTCTCAAAGGGGAGTTTGGGGTCGACAACTATTATGTTGGTGTCCCATGTATTCTTGGCGCTGCTGGTGCCGAGGGTGTTCTCGAATTTGAACTGGACGCTGAGGAACAGGCTTTGTTCGATAATTCTGTCGCAGCGGTCAAAGGTCTGATTGATGAGCTGCCCAGCATCCTGCCTGACTTGGCAGATGTATTGAACAGCTAACAGAGGCTGAAATAAAGGTTGTGCGCATAACAACAAGGGCAATGGTGACATTGCCCTTGTTGTACGTCAGTCATTGAAAATAGGTTTATAAACATTTTTATCCTGACCCGATCTCTTTATATAAACTTGCATCATGTTTGCCATAGTGCTATATGAGGTCGCGTTTGGTGGATAACGATGTTTGATTGCTGCTTTTTTGGCAGCATATTTCTTGAAACATCTCTTTATTAACAGGAGACAGTATGGCAGAGAACGCAAAACTCACAAGTGCCGAGCAAATTGTCATCAAGTTTACCGGAGATTCCGGTGACGGCATGCAGCTTATTGGAAATCAGCTTACCGCTCTGGCTGCATTGGACGGTAATGATGTTAACTCCCTTCCCGATTATCCTTCGGAAATTCGTGCACCTGCTGGCACCATCGCAGGTATCTCTGGATTCCAGATGTGTCTGGGTGATCACAAGATCTACACTGCTGGTGATGCACCAGACGTTCTGGTTGCATTCAATCCGGCAGCAGTCAAGCACAGTGCCAAGTTTGTTAAAGCGGGTGGAATGATCATTACAAACTCCGACTCTTTCACCGAAAAGGCGTTGGCGAAGGTCGGTTATGAGAGTAATCCACTTGAAGATGGTAGCTTGAAAGGTTACGACGTCAAAGCAATTCCAATGTTCACCCTGGTGCGTGAAGCTCTAAGCGAGATGGAAATGCCGATTGCGGCAAAGGATCGTTGTAAAAACTTTTTTGTCATGGGTGTTTTGTGCTGGTTGTTTAATAAAGAGAAACAGTTAGTTCTCGATTTTATCCAGGAAAAATTTGGCCCCAAAGCAAAGAAACCACTGTTGAAAGTTGCTCAAGCCAATACCATCGCTTTTAAAGCAGGTCTGAACTACGCGGAAACAACGATCATGTTTCAGGAACGCTATGACCTGGGAGCGGCACAGATCGAAAAGGGACTCTATCGTAATATCACCGGTAACGATGCGGCCGCTCTTGCAATAGCTGCTGCAGGTGAGAAGGCTGGTTTGACACCTTTTATCGGTTCTTATCCCATTACTCCTGCAACTGATTTACTTCACTATGCCTCTGAGTTTAAGGATGTTGGTCTGGTCACCATGCAGATGGAAGATGAAATTGCTGGCATCTGTGCTGCTGTCGGTGCTTCCTGTGCTGGGGCTCTGGCATTTACAACCACTTCTGGCCCTGGCCTGGCACTGAAAACCGAAGCGGCAGGGATGGCAATCATTCTGGAAGTTCCGTTGGTCATTGTTAATGTTCAGCGTGGTGGTCCAAGTACTGGTCTGCCGACAAAAACAGAGCAATCGGACTTGCTGCAGTCGATGTTCGGTCGTAATGGTGACAGCTATATGCCAATCATTGCGGCGAATAGTCCGGCTGATTGCTTTGATGCGACTTATCAGGCGGCTAAAATTGCGCTGAAATATCGGACTCCGGTTATTGTTCTGACCGATGGTTATATTGGTCAGGGAAGTTGTCCATGGAAAGTTCCAAAGATGGCAGACTTGGAAGATCTGACTCCGTATGTCAACTTCTGGGTTCCTGAAGCGCATCCGGGTGAAGAATACGTTTCCTATAAACGTGATCCAGAAACATTAGCTCGTGATTGGGCTATTCCTGGCACCAAGGGGTGTCAGCACCGTATTGGTACATTAGAAAAAGATGAGACTGGCGCTGTTAGTCATGATCCCAAGGTTCATCAGCAGATGACCGAATTTCGTAAAGCCAAGGTTGATAACCTCGCACAGGTTCTGCCGGGTGTAGAAATTAACGGAAAAGAATCTAATAAGGTTCTGGTTATCAGCTGGGGTGGAACCTTTGGTGCCGTTAAAGGGGCAGTTGATCGCCTGATTGCGGATGGTAAACCTGTTTCAGGTGTCAACTTGCGTTGGGTCTGGCCATTCCCACCTAACTTGGGTGAAATTATCAGCCGCTTTGACAAGATTCTGGTTCCTGAACTCAATATGGGGCAACTGAGCCTGATGCTGCGTGCCAAGTACCTGGCTGACGTTGAATCTCTCTCCAAGGTACAGGGCGACCCCTTCCGCGAGTATGAGGTTATCGACAAAGTTAACGAAATGTTAGGAGAATAAGACCATGGCAGAGACTCAACTAACTAAAAAATATTTTGCTTCAGATGCTGAGGTAAAGTGGTGTCCGGGATGTGGCGATTTCGCTATTATGAATGCGGTACGCAGCGGTATGGTGGCAGCTGGAAAGCCACGTGATGAAGTGGCGATTGTTTCCGGTATCGGTTGTTCCAGCCGTTTTCCTTATTATATGGAAACCTATGGTTTTCATACCATTCACGGTCGTGCTGCTCCAATTGCATCTGGTCTCAAAGTAGCTAATACTGATCTCGATGTCTGGGTTATTTCTGGTGATGGCGATTCTACTGCGATTGGTGGAAATCACTTTATCCATGTTGTTCGCCGAAATGTAAATCTCAACTATGTTTTGATTAATAATAAGATTTATGGGTTAACAAAAGGTCAGTATTCACCAACTTCAGAAATGGGTCAAATCTCCAAGAGTAGCCCTTATGGTGTTATTGACTATCCCATGGCACCTGCAAAGGTTGCTCTGAGTCTTGGAGGAACGTTTGTTGCTCGTGGTATTGATAAAAACATGAAGTTGAATGAAGAAATCTGTGTACGTGGGGCTTTGCACAAAGGCTTTAGCTTTATGGAAATATTTGCCAACTGTGTTATTTACAATGATGGAGCCCATAATAAACTTGTTAACAAAGAATCTGGTGCTGACTACCGTATCATTTTGAAGCATGGCGAAAAGATGATCTTTGGTACCGATAACCAATTCTGCCTGATTCAGGATGGCTTTGCTATCAAAGCAGTGAAAGTCGATAAGACGGATGAGGCTGATATCCTGGTTCATGATGAAAAAAATGCCGAAGTGGCAATCCTTTTGGCAGGTATGCGACCTGATGATGGTCTGCCATTAGCATTTGGTATTCTTTATGCTGATGATCGGAAGAAAACCTATGATGATATGGTCTATGAGCAGATTGATGCGATCAAAATGAAACGAGGTCGCAGCATGGATGACATCATGCAAGAAGGTCATACCTGGACGGTATAATTATTAAATATTTTAGGTCATTTGTTTTATGTCTGGCCCCGGTCGTATTAACGCCCGGGGCTTATTTTGATTTTACAGTTCTTTATAATGGAGATAAATGTGAAGAAAATTCTTATTGTACTATTGGTGTTGTTTTTTGTCTTTGGCACTGCTTATGCTGAAGATAAATTCAAGACCAAGCAAGAAAAAATTGGCTATGCTATCGGTATGAATATTGGAACCAATATGCTGCAGCAAAAGGTCGATGTTGATGCCGATCAGCTTGCTGCCGGATTGCAAGCAGTGTTGAAAGGTGAAAAAACAGTTCTCACTCAGGAAGAAATGGGTCAGATTTTAACCGCCTATCAACAAGAAATGCAGATGAAGCAAATGGCTGAAATGGCCGCTGAAGCTGCAAAAAATGAAAAACTGGCGCAGGAATATTTAGAAAATAATGGCAAGCAGGATGGGGTGGTTACCCTTGAAAGTGGTTTGCAGTATAAGATTATTAAAGCCGGAACGGGCGCTTCACCAAAAGCAGAATCCAAAGTTCAGGTTCATTATAGGGGGACTTTACTTGACGGAACTGAGTTCGATAGTTCATACAAACGTGGTGAGCCTGCCAGCTTTCCAGTTAATGGTGTCATCCCGGGTTGGACTGAGGCATTGCAGTTGATGAAGGAGGGTGCTAAATGGCAACTGGTGATTCCAGCTTCACTCGCTTATGCAGAGCGTGGAGCACCACCCATGATACCGCCTAATGCAACCTTGATTTTTGACGTTGAATTGTTGAAAATACTATAGAATTTAATTTGAAATTTGAATTTTCTTATTGTGTATTGTACTCCAGTAAAGTCTTCAGCGAAAAAAGTACACAATTAAACTCCCTCTCCCTTGATGGAAGAGGGTTGGGGTGAGTGTGGGTTACCATGAATGCACCCCTCCCCGTAATCCCCTCCCACAAGGGGAGGGGAAAATACTCAAGCAGCTTGAGTGTTGTGCATAATTAGATAGCATTTTATCGACCCTGTCAGTTTAAGTTGGCAGGGCTTTTTGTTTTGATTTGCTCTAAGCACCCATTGTAGTAAACTCGGAACTGTCCCCAGATCCATCGGGGGGTGTCCCGAAGTTTACGAGCCACAAAGAACCGCGGTGGTTCGTATTGCAAAAGCCTGTGACCGCCCCCATGTGGGACAGTTCCGCTTTTGCTGGGAATTTCCTTAAACATTGTGCCATTCAGGTTTGCTTTTAACTTGCAGGAAGATTGACCTTGATGATTATAATGCTGTCATGAAATTAGATTTGATAAAAGATGTTGTTGCCGAATTGGCAGAGTCTTTGGCCGGGGCAAAAGTCTCCAAAATATATCAGCCTGCTCCAGACCTGTTGATCTTCAAACTCTGGAATGGACGGGAGACGCTACGCCTGTTGATTTCTACTGAAACCACCAGGAGCCGACTCCATTTAACTGAACAGAATTGGTTGAACCCGCACCAGCCACCAAGATTTTGTCAATTACTCCGCGCAAGAATCAGTCGAATTATTTCGCTGCATGTTATTAATGATGACCGAATTGTCCAATTTAATTGCACTGGGGCGCAGGGAGACTGCCAGTTGATAGTAGAACTTACTGGTAAAAGCAGTAATTTACTTCTCCTGGATGATTCGGGGATGATTATCGATATTTTAAAAAAAATTTCTGGTGAGGACAGAGAGAGACAGATTCTACCTGGTGAAAAATACTTTTTTCCGAGTAAAATAGTTCCTGAACAAAAAACTGGAAAAGAATTACCACCTCAACAGGAACTAAATTGTTCCTGGAATCAGACTGTCGAAAAACTTTACAGTGGAGTGGAAACTACTGAAAATAAAGAAGACTTTTATCGAAAACTGCAACTGACAATCGCTCGGCAAGTCAAAAAATTGCAAAAAAGACTGAAAAATATCCAAAATGATTTGCAGAAGCAGCAGAATTTCGATTCTGATCGCCAAATGGGGGAGTTATTGCTAGCAAATTTACACTCAATGCGACAAGGAATGGAAAAAATTGATCTGCAGAACTATTATTTGCAACCTCCAGAACCGATCAGCATTGCTCTCAATCCACTGCTAAAACCGCAGCAGAACGCGGAAAAATACTTTAAACGTTATAAAAAGGGGCGTCGAGGGGAGGAGCATAGTCACCGACGCTTGCAGGAAACCCGAACCGAGCTGGAGTGGTTGGGGCAACTTGATTATCAGTTGAAAGATACTGTAAAGAATTCCGACATAGAAGAAATAGCCCAGGAACTCAGGGACGTTGGTTTGCTGAAAGAAAAGAATCGCCTCCATACGAAACGGACATTACAACCCTCAAAACCACATGAGGCAACAAGTCCTTCAGGGTTCAAGATTCTTTGGGGGAGAAACAACCGCCAAAACGATGAAATTTCTACAAAAATCCTTAAAAACGGTGACTACTGGTTCCATGTTCAGCATGCGCCAGGAGCGCATGTTGCTATGAAGATAGGTAACACCAAGATAACCCCTGACAACAAAGATTTAAACTATGCTGCCTCTATCGCAGCGGGCTACTCAAAGTCAAGGAATGATACTAACGTAGAAGTGATGGTTGCAGAAGCCAAATTTGTCCATAAGCCCAAAGGGTGCAGGCCTGGTCTGGTTAATGTTTTACAGTATAAAACCCTGACAGTTAAGCCGTTGCGGCTCAATTAGAGGTTTTCTGTGGACACGGACGTTTTTAGTTGCAAAGGGAAAATCCATTTGCTATAAAAACTCTCGCTTCATGCCGAAGTGGTGGAATTGGTAGACACGCTAGGTTCAGGGTCTAGTGCGAGTATTCGCGTGGGAGTTCGAGTCTCCCCTTCGGCACCACAAACAAAAAATACCGTTGCCATCAGGGAGCGGTTTTTTTTGTTTGTGGTGCCGGAAAACAGCTTGGCATTGAATGTCATTCAGAAAACTGGTTATCGGTAGACCTCTTTTCAATGTGCAACTCTCTTAAGACCAGAACAACGACCTCATTTTCGTTGGTTTCATAGAGAACACGATAAGATCCGCTGCGAACTCGACGTAAGCCTGAATATGCGTCCTTGAGGAGTTTGCCGACATGGGGATTTTCTGTGAGTTTGTCAATCGTTTCAATTGATGCGCTGCCTGGTTGTTTTGTCGAGTTTCTGTAATTCATTATAAGCACTTTTTTAATTTTCAGCAAGTAGGGCACGCTTTGCCTCCTACTAATCTATGACTTCATCGGTTGGATCAAGTAATCTTTCTAGCGCTAGAGAGAGGTCTTCATAGTCTTCCAGATAGCTTTCGATGGCCATACGGATAATCTCAGCACGCGAGCGGTTCAGGGCTTGTGCCGCTTGATCAAGGGCACCGCCAGACGAAAGGGGTGGCAACAGACAAGCTGAACCTAAAGGTGTTGAGACCTGCTCTCTACTCTACCCTTTTTCTGTGTGACTGTCGAAAATCTTTACACTCGGGTTTCTCTAATTTTTTGTGCTGGATAAATTCAATAATAACAAATAGATATAGTGTTGGCATGGTTGATGCTGTTCAATCTGTATGTGTTGTGTAAATCTATAAATTCAAGCCACCCTAGAGGAGGGAAAAATGAAAAAAATGTTTGTTAAGGTACTTGTTTTAATTTCTTGCATGTTTTTACTAAGCACAGCCAGTGCGATGGCAATAAGTCTCACTGATGAGTATGAATTGATTAGTCCAAATCCGATTGTAGGCATGCCTAGTTATACTGCAGGCACTGATCTGGGTTACTTTATTTGGACGGATGACTTGACGCGTACCTCTTGGCACATCCGTTGGAGCGGGGCGGGTTCGGATACTATTTTCTCTGGCAACCTCAGCTTAGATGGAGCAGAATTCGATTCTTTTAAGGAATTTAGTTTTGAAAGTCACGTAAATAGTACTGCAGATTGGTCTTTTAATAATGATGATTGGGCTCAATACTTTGCCATCGCTAATGTTGGCCAAGATGGTCTAGACTTCACCCTTTTGCAAACCGCTGTTACTAGTTTCTTAGGTTTTGATCTTTTTATCAATGGTAGTCAAGATATTGGTGACAGTATCTTTTTTGGAGCAGATAACATTACCGCTTATTCTCTTGGTTCTGATGGCGATTTCAAAATTGCAGCCCCAGTCCCTGAACCAGCAACCCTGCTTCTCCTTGGTTCCGGTCTAGTCGGCCTCGCTTTCCTGAGGCGTCGCAAGTCATAAGCTAAAAAGAACAATAAAATGAGTAAATTCAAGGGTGGTGCATCATGCATCACCCTTTTTTTGCATATACTTCGTTAAAAAACATAAATAATTGTTGTCTTTTCTCCATATTCTGTTAAATTGTTTCTTTCAGTTTGAAGCTCCACCTACATTCAAAACAGATATCTATATAGTTTATGCATTCTTTTATTTCTTATTAATTACAAACACTTTCCAGATTGGTGGGGGTTATGCAACGATTTTTGATTCTATTCATCTTCCTTTTTGTTGTTTCCTGTGGTGGTCAGTCCAAAGAAGAGTTACTCCAGGAAGGGAATCGGTTAAGGACAGAGGGCAACTTTCGTGGCGCTGTGGTTCTGTATAAAAATGCTCTGGAAAAAGATGTCAATTACATCGATGCTCGTGTCGGACTTGCGAAAGCCTATTTGAGTTCTGGTAATTTTGACCGTGCTGAAAAAGAATTCCAGAAAGTTCTGCTGCAAAATCCCTCTCAAACAGACTTGCTGCTACAGTTGGCGACTGTTTATATCCAGAAAAAACAGCCAGAAAAGGCTCTTCTTGAACTGGATAAGTACCATGCAGACAATAAAGAGTCGGTTGAATCATTGGTTCTCTATGGCCGAGCCCATGGTGCTTCTGGTGACATTGACTCTGCTGAAAAACTCTTTAAAAAGGCGTTGCGTCTCGACCCTGCCTCTATTGAACCGCGTTTAAATCTTGCGAAAGTTTTTCTCCAGAAAAAAGAATTAACTAAAGCTAAAAATTATCTTGAAGAGGTCATCTCAATAGATAATCAGCAAATTGAAGCTTATTATATCCTGGCTAATATTGAAACTCGGCAGGGGGATCGTGAAGCGGCTCTTGCTGCATATCAGAAAATAATCCAGGCTGATGCAAAACAACTTCAGGCATTCTATATGTCTGGAATTTTGCAGATGGACTTAGGTGATTTGGATGCAGCTCAAGCGACTGTTGATAAAATTCTCTCCAGCTTTGCTGATCGTCCCGAAGGGTCTCGTTTAAACGGATTACTCCTTTATCGCCAGGGGAAATACGCAGAGGCGAAAGTTGCTTTAGAAAATTCTCTGAAAAAACAGCAACATCTCCTCTCTTACTTCTTTCTTGGTCTCAGTTATTACGGTCTGGAACAATATGAACTGGCGCTGAACCAATTTCAGAAAGCGCTTGATCTTAACCCGGGATTCGAACGGGCGAGAGTTCTTGTTGCTATGACGTTGCTCAAGCAGAAACGTCTTGATGATGCGATTATTGAAGTTCAAAGGGTTTTACGTACCAATCCAAATAACGCCTATGCGCATAACATCCTTGGCAGTGCCTATCTCGCCAACGGTCAATATGACAAAGGGATGGCAGAGTTGGAGACAGCAACGGAATTGGATCCTACTCTGGCTGATGCTTATATAAAGCGGGGTATTTTCCATTTGGCTAAAGGGCAGGGGGCAGAGGGGGAAGCTGACCTGGTTAAAGCGGTTGCTGCTGCACCAGAGGTTCTCAATGGTCGTTTAATGTTGGTGACCCATTATCTGCGGCAGAAAAATTACTCTGCAGCAATCCAGAACTTGCAGGATGGTATGGATGGCTCCAAAGCTGACGCATTATTAAATAACTACCTTGCCGCAGCATATTTTTCGCAGAAAAAACCTGAAAAAGCGTTAGCTGCGCTGGAAAAAGCGAAGCAGGTCAATCCTGATTATCTGACCCCATATTTCAATATTGCTTCTTATTATGCGTCACAATCTAAATATGACAAAGCGATTGCTGAATATCAGCAGGTGTTAGCAAAGGACAGTAAAAATGTCAGGGCATTGTTGGGGATTGCCGCGCTGTATAATGTTCAGGGACAAGAATCACAGTTGGATGATATCTATGGACAGATTGAAGCCACTGGCAGCGAACAGGGTTTTGTCACTGCGGCTCAATATCAGTTGAAAAAGAAAGATCTTGCGGAAACCCTCGCTATTGTTGATCGGGGTCTGGAGGTATATAAATCTTCGGTACCATTGTTAGAACTTAAAGGTGGCCTGCATCTGCAACAAAAACAACTGGATAAGGCGGAGTCAGCATATATTAAGCTATCAGGATTGTCTCCTGAGCGTGGCAACAGTTTGTTGGTGCGTTTTTATCTGTCGAGTGGGCAGGCAGGTAAGGCTGAACAACTGGTTTCGGAGCTGTTAAAGTCTGCAGCCGATAAAGAATACCCCTACCTGCTTTCCTCTGGTCTATTGCGTGGACAGAAAAAACCAAAGGAAGCAGCGGAGGTTTTACAGAAAGGGATTGCCACTGTTACCAACCCATTGCGGCTGCAAATGCAACTGGGCAGAGTCTATGAACAAGAGGGTCAGTTTCAGCAGGCAGAACAACTCTATCAGCGGATTGTTGATACTTCCCCACGTTTTTCAGCTGCCTATACCTCTCTGGGTTTTCTTAAAGAGCGTAATGGTGATAAAGGGGCTGCCCTTGATTTTTATAAAACCGCAATAAAGTACGATAAGAAAAATATTCCAGCATTAAATAATCTTGCCTATCTGCTGGTGGATAATTTTGGCGAAGAGAAAGAAGCGCTCAACTACGCTATGAATGCGTATCGGTTACAGCCAAATGATCCGCGTATTATGGACACACTCGGTTATATTTTAGTAAAGAATAATCGGGCGAAGGATGCATTGAATCTGCTTGAAAAAGCCAATGAAATGCTTCCTGAAGTTCCAGCTGTTGCGTTGCATCTGGCAATGGCGAAGATACAGGTTGGAGAGAGTGCCGCTGCAAGGGATTTGTTGAGTTGGGTTGTTGTCGAGGGCACTTCAAGTGAAGTTGAGAAGGCAAGAAAACTTCTGGAAAAGATAAAGTAGAAAGCCTTTTAATGAATCGTTCTAGGTATCTTATTGTTCTGGTAGATGTGTGTTTAGCCTGTCTGGCTCTGGTTGGAGCTTACCAACTTAGATTTGGCTCTTTTTCCAGTTTGAACAGTCTTTTTACAGGTGGTTTTTTCAGGGTTATTCTTTACCTGTTGGTCGTGGTTTTTTGTTCCTACTTGTTTGAACTGTATGATCGGTTAAAATTTTTTAGACGTAAATTTTTGCTTTACCGAGTTTTTTCTGCAGGTTTACTTGCCTTTTTTCTTCTGTCTGCTACTTTTTACCTTTTCCCTTCCTTTCAGTTTGGTCGAGGATTGTTGTTTATTTCCTTTGTTTTATTCTGTCTCGGTCAACTTGGTTTCAGACTTCTGATTCGTAAATTTTCCAATTCAGCTCAATTTGCGACAAAGATCTTTATTATTGGTGTGGGGGAGTTGGCAAAAAGAATTGCTGAAGTTGTACCAAAAGATCAAAATGTTCACAGCTATGTCCGATTTGTCTCTTGTCCGGAGAAGAAGGTAGTTGTTGATTCTGAGCTTATTGTCGGCAATATCAACGATATTGATGAGCTTATCTATGATTACCGTCCCCATAAACTTGTCGTTGCCCTTAGTGAGAGGCGGGGGAATTTGCCGCTAAAAGAGTTTATGCGGAGCAAATTGCGCGGTGTCGATGTTGTGGAGGCGACAACTTATTTTGAGCAGGAAAAAGGTTGTTTGTTAGTAGAAAATATGCAGCCGAGTGCATTTATCTATACGCAAGGTTTTCGCATGACACCTTTTATGCGGAGTTACAAACGTATTTACGATATCATTTTTTCTGTTATTGGTTTAGTTATTTCCGCCCCGCTTTTTCCGGTGCTAGCTGTGCTTGTTAAGAAAGACTCCCCTGGCTCGGTTTTCTATAAACAATTACGGGTGGGAGAAAATGAAGTTGAATATTTTGTCTATAAATTTCGTACCATGGCTCAGGATGCTGAAAAACAGACTGGCGCTATCTGGGCACAAGAAGATGACCCGAGGGTAACGCGGATTGGCCAGTTTCTCCGTAAAACCCGTTTAGATGAAATTCCACAACTGTATAATGTCTTAAAGGGGGATATGAGTTTTATCGGTCCACGTCCTGAACGAATGGCCTTTGTCGAACGACTAAAAGAGACAATACCTTTCTATTCAACGCGTCATTTTGTTAAGCCGGGTGTTACTGGCTGGGCTCAAGTCTGTTATCCTTATGGGGCGTCTGATGAAGATGCATTGGAAAAAATGCGTTATGATTTGTTCTATATCAAAAATTACTCAGTCCTTCTCGATTTTAGAATAATTATTGATACTATTCGCGTTGTGCTCACAGGTTTCGGAGGAAGGTAGTCGTGAAAAAAATATTTATCGGTTTGTTACTCACTGTATTTGTTTCTCTATCTTTCTCAGGTCTTACCTGCGCTGCCGACTACCTGATTGGTAAGGGTGATGTCCTTGAGGTTTCAGTCTGGGGTGTTCCTGAGATGAGTCGTTCTGTCACGGTTCGACCGGATGGAAAAATCTCTCTTCCTGCAGTTGGTGATGTATTGGCGGATCGGAGATCTCCAGAAAATCTAAGTAAAGAAATTACCCAACTGATGACAGAATATATCAAACAGCCAATCGTAACTGTTTCAGTTGAGCAGATCAATAATAACAAGGTGTATATTACGGGCAGTGGGGTTTCTCGCGTTTTTGATATGACCAAGGAGACAACTTTACTGAAATTGTTGAGCCAACTTGGTGATTTATCTGGAGTTGATTTGCGTCGTGCCTACCTTTCGCGGAGAGGTAAGAAAATCAGTAAAGATTTTTACTCCCTCTATTTTGAAGGGGAGATGTCGCAGGATGTCAATCTTCAGGCTGAAGATATCATTTTTATTCCCAGCAATCGTTTGAATCTGGTTTATGTTATGGGAGCGGTGACAAACCCGCAGAATCTTCAGTATTTTGAAGGGATGAAGGTAATGGATGCCATCCTTGCTGCTGGTGGTTTTACTGAGTTTGCCAAAGAAGACAGAGTCTATGTTATTGGAAAAGATAAAAAAAAGCATCGAATTGATTTAAAGCAAGTGACGAGAGGAAAAGATATCAGTGCGAATGTTGCTTTAAAGCCTGGCGATTATGTCATTGTGGAAGAAAGTATTTTTTGATGTTTTGGTCACCAGATAGTTAATCTCTTAGTTCAAGATCATCTTTTAGGATTGTTTGTATATGCAGAATGTTAAAGAAATATTTCGCTATCTTCGTGCCCTGTACCGATATCGGTATTTATTTATCATAATTTCATTGGTCGTGATGACAATCATTGGTGTTTATAGTTTTACCCTGCCAAAAAAATATAGTGCAGATACCACGGTTTTTATTGAACGAAATGTTATTGACAGTCTGGTGCGTGGTATCGCTGTTTCTCCTGATATTAATGATCGCATCCGAGTGTTGCGCTATGCGATTCTCAGTCGTGATCTGGTGACGAAAACCTTGGAAGAGGTCGGCTCAGATATTTTTACCAAGACGGTTGCTGAACAGCAAAATTATATATCCAAACTGATTGAGCGAATTAACTTGCGTATCCGTGGGCAGGAACTTTTTACCTTGTCTTTGGTTGATAAAGACCCTCTTTTTGCACAGAAGTTTGTAAACACTTTAGTTGGTACTTATGTTGAGGAGAATATTTCTTCTAAACGAGAAGAAACTTATGGTGCCAATCGGTTTCTTGGTGAGCAGATAGAAATATTTAAGGCTAAACTCGAATCCGCTGAAGATAAAATTATCGCTTTTCGTAAGAAAAATGGAGTTTATTTTTCTGTTGATGAAGGTGCAACACTGGCAAATATCCGTGAGCTAGAAGGACAGATAGAAAATATTGAACTAAACCAGGATACTCTTTTGGCAAGAAAAAAACAGATTCAGAGTCAGTTGGCTTCTTTACCCGAAACTATCGATATGGTGAGCGAATCTGCAGAAGGGGGGCGTCTGGCTGTTATGGAAAGCCAGTTGAACAATCTGTTGCTCAAGTATACCGATAACTACCCTGAAGTCATAAGGCTCAAAGCAGAGATTGACGGGTTGAAAAAACGTCTTACCGAACCCGACAATAATGAAGATAAACCAGATCGTACCCGGTTGACTTCACTGAATCCTCTTCATCAGGATCTACAGGGACGTGTGTTTGAGTTGGATGCTGAACTTTCCTCGTTGAGAGCCCGAAAACTTAATCTAAAAAAAACCATTGCCAAGCGAGAAAATGAATTACGTGACGTTCCCACAGCGAGAAAGGAATTAGGAATTCTCGTACAAGAGAGAGATTCAATTCGTAACGTCTACGATGAACTGCTTGGCAGGATGAGTCAGTCAGAAGTTTCCAAGCAAATGGAAATTGGCAATAAAGCAGCAACATTTCGCATTGTTGATGCGGCGGTTCTGCCAAAGGTTCCTGTTTCCCCGAATATGTTAAAAATGTTTTTACTTGCTGTTGCTGGCGGGATTGGATGCGGGATTGGTGTTGTTTATCTGCTTGAAAGTATGGATAGTCGGGTTCGTGATGTGGAGATTTTTGAAGGACTTGGTGTTGCTGTTTTGGCAGTTGTCCCAAATATCTCAGACCCGGCACAGTTAAAACAAAGATTCAGAAAAGACATGAGGTTGTTTGTTTTTTCCGGATTATATCTGCTGTTTTTTTGTGGGGTGTTTACTTATGAAATTTTTTTTGGGGACTTCAGCAGTTTGTTTACAAAACTACAGATTCTTTTAGGTTGATATTTTATGAGTCGAATTGAAGAAGCATTAAAAAAAGCAGCAAGTCAGCGTAAAAGGCCAATTGAGAAGAGCCTTGATCTGAGGGAAAAACAAAAGAAAGCACTACAAACACGTCCAAAATCTGTTAAAGAGCGGATCAGTTCTTTGCTTGATGTCGTTCCGCTTAAGATTGACAACCTTATGTTGGCGACTGCTCGCGAAGAGAAAACAATTGTTGTCGAAGAATTCAATAAATTGCGCTCAACGGTGATAGCTCTCACCAAAGGGAAGAAGTTTCTGAATACCCTGATGGTGACCAGTACTGTCAGTGAAGAGGGTAAATCGATGACGGCACTGAATCTGGCGATTTCTCTGGCTAAAGAGCAGGATCATACCGTTTTGCTGGTTGATACCGATTTGCGTCGACCATCAATCCACAAATATCTTGATATTAATCCCGAGGTTGGTTTGGTACATTGTCTGCGTGATGACGTGCCAATAGAAAAGGCTCTCATCAAGACAGGTGTTGGTAAATTGGTTGTTCTGCCTGCCGGTGAAGCGCTCAAAGACCCCCTGGATATGCTCTCATCTATCAGAATGAAGGATATTGTTTCAGAACTGAAGGAGCGTTATCCTGAGCGCTATGTTATTTTTGATACCCCTCCAGCACAGCTTTTTGCTGATGCGGGTGTTCTGGCTGCTTTTCTGGATGCCACTTTATTTGTCGTCAGGGAAGGGAAAGCTAACAAGGAAGATGTCGTTAAGACGCTTGAGGAGTTCAAGGGGCACAATCTCCTTGGGGTTGTCTATAATGATGCCCGAATTTTTCTGAAAAACTCCAGTTATTACTATTATGATTAATATCAATAACTCTTGTGAGCAAGGATGGGACAATGAAACTTTCAAAAGCAATTTTTGTGGTACTTGTACTGGCTGGAACGCTGTTTTTAACAATAAATGCTTGGGCAGCACTTGAAATCCATCCCCGTCTAATGGTGGCGGAAGAATATAATGATAATATTTTTCTGGACGATAATAATGAGGAGGAGGATTGGATTACAACAATAGAGCCAGGAATCTCTCTGAATTATGACAATCGCTCGCTTGAGGCAACGGTTGACTACTCACTTCGTTATCGTTTTTACAATACTAATAACGACGAAAATCTGGACAAGTTCAGGGATGTTCAACGGGCTGATGTGACCACATTATTCTTTGCTGGTCGTCCCTTTACCTTAAGCCTTTCTGAGACGATCAGCCGTGAAGCAATTGATCCACGGGATGATAATGAGTTTAACGATATAGAAAATCGATCGACAGTCTATCATTCCACAGTAACTCCGGAATATCGTTTGCAATTGATGCCAACATTTTCCGTGGTTTTTGGTTATACCTACGACCGCTTTGATTATGTCGATTCCAGAGGAAATGATGCAGAAGAGCACGAAGGGCGGATCTCTCTGGTAAAACAATTATCCTCGTCAAGCGAAGTTTTTGCTCGATATGCCTATGCGGTTCATCAATCTGATGACGATGCTGATGAGTATGATCGGCAGGATTACACCTTGGGCTTGTCGCAACAGTTGGGTTCGCGAACCACCCTTTCTATCGAAGGTGGTTACTCTGAGGTCGACTATGATTCCGGTTTTGCTACTGATGGAACGAACTGGCTGGTGGATGTTTCCTACCATCTCTCGGCTCCAGTCACCTTGTCTCTTGGATATTCACAAGACTTTACTACGACACCGGAAGATGGCTTGACTGAGACCGAGGAAGCTAGTTTTGGGGTCGCGTATGAGAAAGAGTCACTAACCGCATCAACCGAACTCTTCTGGAATAATTCTGATTACGTACGCCTGAACCGTGAAGATGAGGCTTATGGTGTCCGCTTTGATCTATCTAAACCTTTGGCAAGAGCACTGTCAGTAAATTTTGATGCTGAATACGAGCGGGCTGAATACGATGATATCGTTCTTGATGAAGAGGTTGATCGCTTTACCGTGGGGGCTTCACTCGATTATGAATATCGCCGCTTTCTCGCTTCTTTAGGCTATCGTTATCGCATTAATGAGTCAGATGTTGATGCCAACGATTATACCAATAACATAATTACTGTAAGTGGAACGGTACGATTCTGATGGCGCTAGTTTAAGGAACATTGTAGCAAAACCGGAACTGTCCCCGCATGGGGGCTGTCCCAGGCTTTTCGGTGCAAACCACCGCAGTTCTTCGTGGCTCGTAAACTTCGGGACAGCCCCCGATGGGTCTGGGGACAGTCCCAAGTTTACTGCGATACTGCTTAAACTATCGCCATTCGGAACAGTCCCGTATTTACTTTTATTGTGAGATTTACATGTATACAGAGTTTTTTGGCCTGAGCGCCAAGCCTTTTGAGCTTTTACCGAACCCAAAATTCCTTTATTTGAGTAAGGGGCATCGCAAAGCACTGAGTTATCTGCAATATGGGGTTCAGGAGCATGCTGGATTTACCCTCCTGACCGGCGAAGTCGGATCGGGAAAAACGACCCTGATTCGGGACATCATTAATAAAATCAGCGCAGATGTGACACTGTCGATGATTTTTAATACCCGGGTTGATGGCCGCCAACTGATTGCTATGATCAATAGTGATTTTGGTTTGCAGACCGAAGGGAAGGACAAGGTTCAGCTGATCACCGAGCTGAATGATTTTTTACTAGCTGAATGCGCATCCAATCGACGACCGATTATCATTATTGATGAAGCGCAGAATCTTTCCACAGAAGCATTGGAGGAGATCCGGCTACTCTCCAATCTTGAAGCAGACAGTTTCAAAATGGTGCAGATTATCCTGGTAGGGCAGCCGGAATTAAAGCAGATTATTGCCAAACCCTCTTTACGCCAGCTGCGGCAACGGATCAGCATTAGTTGCCACCTGAACCCTCTCAATCGTGAAGAGTCAGAAGAGTATGTTTATCATCGCCTCGGAACAGTAGGAAGTCGTGATTGTGTCACCTTCCTGGATGGTGTATTTGATAAGATTTTTAGTTTTAGTGGTGGAGTCCCGCGCCTGATTAATTTGATCTGTGATTTCCTCCTTTTGTCGGCTTTTGTTGAGGAGACCCGTAAGGTTGATATGGCGTTGGTGGATGACGCTGTCAGTGAACTTTCCTTTGAAGAATCGGGGCAGCCGTCCCACAGTTTTGAAACACCAAAAAGTATTTCTAAACCGGTTCAAAATACAACAACTCTGGATGACCGCTTGGCACGTATTGAGGAAAATTATGCAAAACTTAATGCTAATCGTTCTGAAAAAGAAGCCATTCTCGAACGACTGTCAAGCCAAGGAAGTATCCTTGAATATCTGATTAACCAGCAACAGAATCAGTTCGGTCAATTTGATGATCAGTTGAAAAAAATCTCCGCGCAAATAGATCGGTTAAGACAAACAATTCTGGTTGATAATAAAAAAACCGGGCACCAAGAATCACTGGGGCTTAAATCTGGAAAAGTTTAGCTGCAGATGAGCGCAGATAGGCGCAGATAAAACCTGAAAACTATTTGACTGGATGAAAATCTGAGAAAATCGGATCTTGGCCAACCCTTAAAATCAAAAATTTGTTTTGGGTTAGATCTAAACATCAGACCTTATCCTGTTGATCCTGTCAAAAGATTATGGCCTGGGTTTAGATTTGTCAGCGTGTATCAGCGGCTAGAGGCATTTCAGGTTTCTTCATTTCTGTCAATAACATAATGTAAGGATAAAACCACATGAACATACTGGTGACTGGCGGGGGGGGCTTCATCGGTTCCCACCTGGTTGATTTGTTGCTCGAACATGAACACTTCGTAACGGTTCTCGATAATTTCAGTACCGGAAAATGTTCAAACCTACCCCAAGTCCATTCTCAACTGCAGATTATTGAAGGTGATATTCGCAATGCTGATACTGTATCCCAGGCTGCGGACGACTGTGATGCAATTGTTCACCTGGCTGCGGTTGCATCAGTGCAGGCTTCGGTAGATGATCCAATCGGCACCCATGAAGTCAATCTGATTGGCACTGTTAATCTTCTGGAGGCGGCAAAACAACATTCGATCAAACGGTTTGTCTTTGCTTCCTCCGCTGCTGTCTATGGTAATACGGAAGTTATGCCGGTTTCTGAAACAACCTCCTTGTCACCTTTAACTCCTTATGCTGCTGATAAGTTGGCAAGTGAATACTATATTGATTTTTACCGTCGTCAATATGGCTGTTTACCTGCGGTTTTCCGTTTTTTTAATATCTTTGGCTCCAGGCAAGACCCTTCTTCTCCATACTCTGGTGTGATCAGTATTTTCATGCAACGCGCAATCAATAATCAGCCAATAACCGTCTTCGGCGATGGGGAGCAAAGTCGTGATTTTGTTTACGTTGCCGATCTGGTGCAACTCCTTGCTGACGCTGTAGAAAAGAAAAACTCACACCATCTGCCAATGAACGTTGGTAATGGTTCACAGACTAATTTGAATCAGTTGCTTGATTTGATTCGAGAATTTTCCGAGAACAAATTGGATGTGAGTTATGTAACTGCTCGGCCTGGTGACATAAGGCACTCATTAGCGGATAACACTTTTGTACGAAAGATAATGAGTTATCAACCTCAGTATTCCGTTGCAAGTGGATTAAAAATAACTTATGATTGGTATTTAACGCAGAACCGCAAAATCCTGAACTAAAAATTGCCGCAGATATAGTCTTTAGAATCATTTGACAGGATGCAAATCTGATAAAAGCGGATAATGGTCAGCCCTTAAAATCAAAACTTTTTTGGTTAGGTCTAAATATCAGACCTTATCCTGTCAGTCCTGTCAAAAGATTATTGCTTGGTTTTATATTTATCAGCGAAAATCTGCGTGTATCAGCGGCTAAAATATACTTATTGGAGGTTTACAGTGGTATCTATAGAAGAGATTGTTAGAAGAAAAGAAAAAATTGCAGTCGTCGGCCTCGGTTACGTTGGTCTTCCACTGGCTGCCGCTTTTGGTAAAAAAGTTGATGTTATTGGTTTTGAAATCCATCCGGGAAAGGTCAAAGAACTTGAATCTGGATATGATGCTACCGGTGAATTGACCAGGGAAGACCTTGAAAATACCGCTATTGGCTATACGACAAATCCCGCGGATTTGAAGTTGGCTGATTTTATCATCGTCACTGTGCCGACGCCAATCGATGAAAATAATAATCCTGATTTGTCTCCAATGGAAAAGGCATCCGAAACAATCGGTCAGAATCTAAAAAAAGGAGCGATCATTGTTTATGAGTCAACAGTTTATCCTGGAGTGACTGAAGACATCTGTGTCCCTATTCTGGAACAGGAATCGGGTCTGAAATGTGGGATTGATTTTAAGGTGGGATATTCACCGGAGCGGATTAATCCTGGTGACAAGGTGCATACCGTTGAAAAAATTATGAAAGTTGTTTCGGGGATGGATGAAGAAACTCTGGAAATAGTTGCACAGGTTTATGAACTGGTCATTACTGCCGGGGTTCATCGAGCTTCAAGTATTAAGGTTGCTGAAGCAGCCAAAGTTATTGAGAATACCCAGCGCGATTTGAATATTGCTTTAATCAACGAGCTTGCCTTGATTTTCAATAAACTCGATATTCCGACAATGGATGTTCTGGCGGCTGCCGGAACCAAATGGAACTTTCTCAAATTTACTCCGGGACTGGTCGGTGGCCACTGTATCGGCGTCGATCCTTATTACCTCACTCACAAGGCAGAACAGATAGGCTATCTCCCTCAGGTAATTCTTGCCGGTCGTCGGATCAACGATGGGATGGGGAAATATGTTGCCGAAAATACCGTGAAACAGATGATCAAGGCTGGCAAGGTGATTAAAGGATCTCGGGTGCTGATTCTTGGTCTGACATTCAAAGAAGATGTTCCCGATATCCGCAACACCAAAGTTGTTGATATTGTGGCTGAGTTGAAAGACTACGAAATTGAAGTTTTGATTCATGACCCATTAGCGAACCCTGCTGAGGCTCGTCATGAATATGGGGTGGAATTATTTGAGTTGTCCGCAGTGGGTAAAGTTGATGCTGTCATTTATGCGGTGAGTCATAAAGAATTTGCCGGGATGTCAGCGCAAACCTTTGCCGGATATTGTATGAATGGTCACGGGAAGGGGGTTGTTATGGATGTGAAGAGTGTCCTAAACCGTGATGAAATAGAAAAAGCCGGGATGACGTACTGGTCGCTGTAAAATATAAAATCCCCGTGCCTTCTGTAAGGCAGGTTTCCCCGTGTCTGCCCAGTTTTTGGCAAACGGGCGACAGTTAAAGGTTGGGTGTTAATGCTTTTATGTGTGGAATAGCTGGAATAGTCAATTTTAATAACCCGCTGAAATCATCCGAGAATATCGTTTCTCGGATGATTTCCATGCTGGATCATCGTGGTCCGGATGAATCTGGTATTTACGTTGATCGAGATATTTGTCTTGGCCATGCGCGCTTAAGTATTCTCGGGTTAGAAACCGGGACACAACCGATCAGTAACCACGATGAAAGCTTATGGATTATTTACAATGGTGAGGTTTTTAATTATCTGGAATTGAAAAACGATTTAGTCAAAAAGGGCTACTGTTTTTCCACTGGAACCGACACTGAGGTCGTTCTTGCAATGTATCAAGAATATGGTGCTGACTGTTTGCATCATTTTAATGGCCAATTTGCTATTGCAATCTGGGATACCCGTAAAAAGGAGCTCTTTCTCGCCCGTGACCGGGTTGGAATAAGACCTCTTTTTTATACCCAACAAGGAGATAAGTTTAGTTTTGCTTCTGAAATAAAAGCATTATTTGCTGATCCGGAAATATCGCGATCTATTGATCCCGAGGCACTCAGCCAGATTTTTACTTTTTGGACAACACTCACTACCAAAACAGCTTTCAAAAACATTCTGGAGCTTCCCCCCGGCCATTTTATGAGAGTGGGAGAGCATGGAATCTCGACACCTGAAGCCTACTGGACAATCCCGTACTTTGCTGCAGACGAATGTTGGACAGGTTCTTTTAGCGATGCTAAGGAAACAATCAAAGAGCTGTTAACCGATGCGGTGCGTTTACGTTTACGAGCAGATGTTCCGGTTGGTGCTTATCTGAGTGGCGGACTTGATTCTTCAATAATAACATCCCTTATTGCCAATAACTTCAACAATCACTTGAGGACTTTTTCCTTAAGTTTTGAAACTGCAAATTTTGATGAATCCATCTATCAGAATGAGATGGTTGATTATCTGAGGACAAATCACAGTGGTATTTGTGTTTCTGATCAGGATGTAAGAAACAATCTGGCACAAGTGATCTGGCAGTGTGAAAAACCATTGCTACGCACTGGGCCGATACCGTTATTTTCCCTTTCAAAACTGGTTCGCGACAGTCATTTCAAAGTTGTTTTGACCGGTGAGGGGGCTGATGAAGTTTTTGGCGGTTATAATATTTTTAAAGAGGCTAAGTTGCGTCAGTTTTGGGGTCGTCAACCCAATTCAACCTGGCGCCCTTTGCTGCTTGAACGACTCTATCCTTATATCTTTAAAAATTCTTCCCGGGGGCGGATGTTTCTGCACAAGTTTTTTTCAGTCGAAGGGAAGGATCTATCCGATCCTTTTTTCTCGCACCAGATTCGTTGGAAAAATAGTGGGAAAAACACCAATTTTTTCTCAGCTGATATACAAGCTGAGTTGCAAGATTATGATCCATTTTCGGCATTAAATGACCGTCTGCCGGACTCTTTTAAACAACGTGATTATTTTGCCAAAGCGCAGTTTCTGGAGATGGATATTTTCCTCTCCAATTACCTCCTCTCCTCACAGGGGGATCGGGTTGGAATGGGAAATTCGATCGAATTACGTGTCCCGTTTCTCGACCATCGGTTGATTGAATTTGCGGCAAAACTACCAGCCCATTGGAAAATTAAAGGTTTAAATGAGAAATACATCTTAAAAGAGGCCTTTAAAGGGATCGTCCCAGAAAATATCCGCCAACGCTCCAAACAACCTTATCGCGCCCCGATCAAAGAATCGTTTCTTGCAGACGAACCGGGGTCATATATACAGGAGTTGCTTGCTGAAGATTCAATAAAAAATACCGGCTACTTCGATGCTAAAAAAGTCGCCTTCTTATGCAAAAAATTCAGTAAAGATTCAAAGCAAGTAGCGAATGAAACGCAAAATATGGCGATGGTCGGAATTCTTTCGACTCAACTGTTACATCAGCAATTTATTGAAAACTTTAAGCTGGAAGAGATTGTTCCGGTTGTGCCGGACAAGATTGTAAGAAAAGAAAAATTTCAAGGATGAATGGGATGAATTTAACAGAGCGTAGCGAAAATCTCGGGGGCTTGCCCCCGTGCTGGATAGTGTAGACTGGGCTTGTCCCAGTCTGTATTATTCAGGACATGGAACTTCAGAGAAATACGCATCATGTTTTTAGGTTA
>JAKIUD010000098.1 GCA_021647765.1 Desulfuromusa sp.
GCGACCATCTGCTTGGAGTAGGAGCCAGGTTATATCAAGGGCAGGTAACCAATTTGAGGACAGAAGGTGGAGGGTTTGCGCCGGTCAGAATTGTTTGAACGATTTTTCTGTAGAACTTTAAGCCTCAGACAGGATTAATTTATGAAAACGACTTACCGAAAACCATTTTGCATGTGATATAGCAAACGATACAGAGTTCCCTCGGGACAATGAAAATCCGGGCAAGGCGTTTTTGAATTTTTTTCGATTGTTCCTGTGTCGGCCTAATTGATTTCGAAAACTTTAATAACTTAAGTTTAGTTGCTTAACATCGTCCCGCTTGCTTCACTTAACATCGTCCCGCTTGCTTCACTCGGTGGGCGCCTTTAACGCCCCGTCTTCTGGTCGGGTTTTTTACTTATTTAGAATGTCCCGCCCCCCCTTTTTCTTGATTTTACCCCAAAAGGTGTAGAATCTACTCAAATTCTTCTTAAATACTCATCTATAGATTTAGCAGCATCCCTGCCCGTTCCCATTGCTAAAATTACGGTTGCCTGACCTAAGGTTATATCTCCCCCTGCCCACACAGCATTTTTAGTCGTTTTTCCAGTTTTTGGATCTGCTTTGATATTACCCCACTCGTTCAATTCTAGTCCATCAGTTACATTTGTCAAAAGTGGATTTGCGGTTGTGCCTATTGATATAATTGCCAAATCACAATCTATAAAAAACTGAGAATCTTTAATCGGAACCGGTCTTCTTCTTCCATCTTCGTCCGGTTCACCTAATTTCATTTTCTCACAATTTATACCAGTCAGCTTACCATTTGCACTACCTATAAACTCAAGTGGTGAAGTTAAAAACTCAAATTCAACACCCTCTTGTTCAGCATGGTGAAGCTCAATATGTCTTGAAGGTGATTCAACTCTAGTTCGTCTATAAACTATTTTCACACTTTTTGCACCAAGTCTAAGTGCTGTTCTAGCTGAATCCATTGCAACATTACCTGCTCCAAGGACTGCTACATTTTTTCCCGGTATTATCGGTGTATCATATTTAGGAAACTCAAAAGCTCTCATAAGATTTGCTCTCGTGAGATACTCATTTGCAGAAAAAACACCGTTTAAATCTTCACCTGGAATTCCCAAAAAGTTTGGCAAGCCTGCTCCAACACCTATAAATACGGCATCATAATCCATCTCCTCAAGTAGCTCATCAACATCAATTGTTCTGCCAACTACTGAATTGTACTCAATTTTAACACCTAAGCTTTCCAGCTGCTCAATCTCATAAGCTACTACATTTTTAGCAAGTCTAAATTCTGGGATTCCGTAAAGTAAAACACCCCCGGCTTTATGAAATGCCTCAAAAATAGTTACTTCATGCCCTTTTTTAGCCAAATCTCCTGCTACTGCTATTCCTGCCGGTCCACTTCCAACTACAGCAACTTTTTTACCTGTACTTGGCGGGATTTCAGCGCTATTTTTTACATTATTAGCTCTTGCCCAATCCGCTATAAACATCTCCAGATTTCCAATGCCTACAGGTTCTGTGCCTTTTTTTAGTCCTACAATACAAACCTCTTCACATTGTATCTCTTGAGGGCAGACTCTTCCACAAACTGCAGGGAGAGCTGTAGCCTCCCAAACTTTATCTATTGCATCATTTAAGTTGTCTTCTACAATCATTTCCAGGAATCCGGGAATATTTATGCTTACAGGACAACCTTTAATACAGGTAGGGTCTTTGCATTGTATGCATCTAGCTGCTTCAAACTGGGCTTCTTTAAGGCTATATCCTAATGTAACTTCATCAAAATACTTTGCCCTTTGTTTTGGGTGCCTCTCAGTCATTTCCTGCCTAGGAATCTGTCTTCTCTCTTTTTTTGTTAAATCTTTAACATTAATCATAATAAAACCTTATCTCAAACCTTCAGCAAACATACACTCGTTAGAGTGTTCTTCTTCGTGCTTGTAAGCATCCAGTCTTCTTATCAGAGAACCGTAATCAACTTGATGCCCATCAAACTCAGGTCCCTCTACGCATGCAAACTTAGTTTTACCACCGATGGTAACTCTGCATCCACCACACATTCCTGTTCCGTCTATCATTATTGGATTAAGACTTACTATTGTCGGGACATCGAACTCTTTAGTTAAAAGTGAAACAAACTTCATCATAGGGACAGGACCTATTGCCACAACTTCATCAATCTTCTGAGTCTCTAAAATTTCTTTAAGCTCCTCTGTTACAAGGCCATGTCGTCCCTTAGAGCCGTCATCCGTGCATATTCTTACCTCATCGGAAACCTTTCTCATCTCTTTTTCCATTATAAGATAATCCTTATTTCTAGCACCAAGTATAGTTATTACTCTGTTACCGGCTTCATACATTCCTTTAGTGATTGGATGAAGCACAGCTGTTCCTGTACCACCGCCAACACAAACAACATTCCCTTTTTTCTTAATTTTTGTCGGTTCACCCAAAGGGCCTACGCAATCCTGATAGCCATCACCGACTTCTAACATGGAAAAACTTCTCGTACTTTTACCGACAATCATATAGATAATGGTAATAGTACCCTTCTCTTTATCAACATTGGCCATAGTCAGAGGAATTCTTTCGCCGGTTTCATCTACTCTAAGAATTACAAATTGTCCGGGTTTTGCTTTTTTTGCAATTTGCGTAGCTTCAATTTCATTAAGAACAATAGAGTCATGTGCCATCTTTTCTTTTTTAATTATTTTATACATTTTACTCTCCAAGAGAATAGGCACTGTCCATATGTGGTACATTAATAGATTTCGGTTCTATCCACCAAACAAAAGTTAGATAAAAGTTCCTTAGTATAAGTTCCTTAGTATAAAGTACCATCTTACGAGATTTCGTGGTCGACAGTTTAAAAGACAATATTCTTTTATCTCACTATTGAACTTTCTTATGGATTTCAGGGTATTGAAGAAGATCTACCCTTTTATTGCGGATAGAATCGATAGATTTTAAGTTTATCTGAGGTTATTATAATTATTATGAAAGATTAACTTTCCAGCGGTGCTGGTGAGTTAACATATCGGTTATCGGGGAGGGGGGAGAGGTAAATTCAAATTGCAAGTGCACCACGTGCTATGGGTCAGTATCGGGGAGGGGATATCTTAAATAACTAAGTTGATATGCCGCTTCCTATTCGTTATTGCCCCCCTGCTTTCGCCTGCTTTACTGCTTTAAATTTGAGGACAGAAGGTGGAGGGTTTACACCGGTCAGAATCGTTTAGCCCCCGGCTTTTTTAACTCTCCACCCCTTCTCCTGCAATAAACCCAACAAGAGATCACGATGGTCTCCCTGGATTTCAATCACACCGTTCTTAATTGTTCCACCGGTTCCACATCTCTGCTTCAATGATTTAGCCAGTGACTTTAATTCGTCTCCAGTCAAAGGAATACCGGTAATCAGAGTTACCCCTTTCCCTTTTCGCCCTTTGGTTTCCCTCTGAACACGAACGATGCCATCAAACCTAGAACTATTTGTGGATTTATTATTGCACTGGCATTTTTTGAGGGGTTGACCACATTTGAGGCAGATAGATCCAGTTTCATCAGAATAAACAAGTCTACTGTTTGAATTTGACATGGTTTTCCCTCTGTTCTGTAGGGTCGTGCTTGCTAATTATTGATTTAACGTATTTTTAAACTGACATTCAACACAGATCATTTTGAATTCGTACAGACCCGATTCAGGGTTCAAAACTGTCATGGTTGTCATGTGTTCGTTGCAGGCAAGTTTATAGCATTCACTACAGACCAATCCTTCACCGATTGTAGAGTAGCGGTCACAGACGTGACACATCCAGGGAGATTTTTCTTCTGTCAAAATCTGACCTCAGTTAGGTTTATGCAGATTACTGAAATAAAAAAGCTGCCAGCCGAGAGGTATCCCGTTGACAGCTTTTGTTCTTAGTCGTGTTTCTTTTTCATACTTTGTATCTTCATGGATTGTAACTATTTACCGCAGAGCTCTTTTACCTGCCTTGCCAACGCTTGTCCCTGACTTAATGCCAGATCCAGTTCATGCTCTGTGGGGGCTCCCATCCACTCGATAGGATCAATAAAATCCCACTTCAATTTCTCTGTCAATTTATCCAGTTCACGTTGGGCACCACCGGACCAGCCGGCTGAACCGAAGCGGAGGACTTTTTTGTTCCAGACTTTTTTCCGCCTGAACATATCGAGCACCCAAGCCATGGGTGGGAACATTTCGTATTCGTAAGTGGGCATACCAAGAATAAGACCAGCTGATTTCCAGGCAGAGGCGAGGATAATACCAACATGCTCATCAGGTACTCGGTGTACGTGTACTGGCAGTCCTTCTTTGCGGACTCCCTGAACAATATTGTTGACCAGTTTTTCAGTATTTCCATACATGCTTGACCAGATCACTGTAACTTCGGCTTCAGCAGGACCATTCATGTAGCTGGCAAAACGGGCATAGGACTCAATAATTTCTTTCGGGTTTTCCCGCCAGATAATACCATGTGATGGAGCAATGACGTTGATATCAAGATCACTGAGATGATTGATTCCTTTGGTGACAAAGGTGGAGAAACTGGCGACGATATTAGCGTAGTAGCGCAGGGCTTCATGAAGAAAAAAAGTATGTTGTTCGGTAGAGAGGCGATCATCAAAAAAGACTCTGTCCAGCTTTCCGTAGGAGCCAAAAGCATCGCAGGAAAACAAAGTTCCGCTACTTTGTTCAAATGTCATCATGGTCTCTGGCCAGTGAATATTTGGCGTTTCATGGAAGCTCAAAACTTTACCTTGACCGAGATCCAGAGTGTCACCATCCTTAATAATGTGGATATTTTCCTCGATGCCACAGAAAGACTTCAGCAATCCGGTAGCTTTACCGGTGAGGTAAAATTGAAGCTGGGGATTTTGTCTGTAAAACTCAGGAAGCCAGCTGGTATGATCGGGCTCCATGTGATTGATGATCATATAGTCAATATTTTTTGCATCCACAGGGATAGAATGGAGTTCCTCTTCTAATTCTGCGGGTTTACCATCGATATCTTCAACCAGATCGATCATGGCAGTTTTATCGCCTTGCACAATATAGGAATTAATCGAAATCCCATTGGGCATGGGCCACATCCCTTCAAATAACTGATAATTTTCCAGATTAACAGGTAAACAGTAAATTCCATCGGTGATTTTTACGGCTTTCATTTTGTTGATCCTTTGTCGGTGTGTTTGAGTGTTAATGGTATCCATATTTTACTAAGGGGATTGACCTAGGCTCTGTCCCCGGATAATAGGGAGATAGAATGTGAATTCAGTCCCCAATAACTACGACATGTTTCCAGAATATGCTCAGCGAGGTTAAAGTTCAGTTCCTGTTTTTTAAATTAAGCAAATCTACTTCGAAACATAAAATAAACTGCACCGACAAGGCATAGTCCCGCCCAGAGATAGTCAAGTTTAAGCGGTTCTTTCATATAGAAAAGAGAAAAGGGAACAAACACACTCAACGTGACGACTTCTTGAATGATCTTAAGTTGCCCGATAGACAGAACAGAAAAACCAATCCGGTTCGCCGGAACTTGAAACATATATTCGAACAGGGCAATTCCCCAACTGATGAGTGCTGCAATAATCCAGGGCTTGTTATTTAACTCTTTGAGGTGTCCATACCACGCAAATGTCATAAACACATTACTACAGAGTAACAGCCCGATTGTGTAAATAATTGGTCTCATCTGAAAAGTTTTCCAATCAGAGAATCAAGGGGTGATGAGCCACTTAGTTGCCGGTTATTTGCTTAAGTATTTCACCAATTATACTTTTATATTCATCCATATCTGCTAAGGATTTAAGATTTTGTAACGCCTGTGGAATGTTATGATCGAAGGGGATACGACCGATAACTTTGCCACCAAATTCATCGGCAGACAGGATAATTTTATTCTCAACCTCTGCGCTGAATCCCGCTTTGTTCAGTAGAACAAAATGAGGAATAGAAAACTTTTGTATCAACTCTGCCAGACGGCGGTAATCAGAAATCCCCGAAAGGCTCTCTTCGACAACTGCCAGAACCAGATCGACCCCAGTAATTGATGAAATTGCCTGACAGCTGGTTCCCGGCGGTCCATCGATGACAATGTAGGCAATATCTTGCTCTTTTGCAATAGCTGATGCTTCACTTCTAATCTTGGTGATCAGTTTCCCGCTGTTGTCTTCTCCCGGAATCAGATCGGCATGAATCAGATAGCCGTTATCCATACAGCTGACGTACCAGTCGCCCCCTTTCCGCTTGACCATGTTAATGGCATTTACCGGGCAGACAAAGGCGCAGGTAGCGCACCCTTCGCAATCAGAATCGATCAGAATGCGACCCTCTTCGTTTTGGCTGATGGCATCAAATTGGCAGGCGGTGAGGCAGGCTCCACAACCGGTGCATTGGTCATGATCGACCTGGGCGATATCCATGCCAAAGTAAGCAGTGGTTGACTGCCGGGTATAGGGCAGTAGTATCGGTAGGTTGGATGCGTTGACATCGGCATCGACAGCAACGACTGAATCCATCATTTTTATAATTGATGCGGTCACAGAGGTTTTTCCGGCACCCCCTTTACCACTGAGTATCGATATTTGTCGGGTCATGGTCTTGTGAGCTCCGGACTGATGATTTGCTGCAGTCCTCTATAAATTTCACTGAACTGCTGGCTGAGAATCTCACCTTTGAGATTTGCTTCATGGTAACGATCATCCAGTGGGATCGTCAGCGCCGCTTTTTTCGGTTTATTTTTGAAGTATTCTTCCACGCTGGCATCGCTCATCGCTTTGTTGGCGATAATCAGATAATTCTTGCCCATTTGCTGAACAATCTGTTCCGTCTGCTGCATATCGTGAAAGCCGAAGGGGGTTGGTTCAACCACCAGAATGATCAGATCTGCCGGTTTTATCGCAGCAACGGCGGCACAGGAGTTTCCGGGCGGACCATCAATCACAGAAAGTTTATCCCGATCAATTTTTTTAACCATCTCACTAATCAGATAGGTTCCCCGGGTCGAACCGATGATCAGATCGCCGACATGAACCATATTTTTGGTTCGCTGTGAATAGCCGGAGCGGACATCGCCAACCAAGGAATCCTGATAACTGATCGCCTGTTGCGGGCAGACCATTTTACAGAGTCCGCAACCATGACAGAGCGGTTCACTTAAATAGACGGTCTTCATGATTCGGTAAAGAGCGTGAAAGCGACACTCTTTAGTGCAAATACCACAGCCGTCACAGAGCTCTTCAGAAAAAATTGGAACGGGTTGGGTCACCGGAATTTTACTGGAGAAGTCTGGTTTGAGAAAATATTCTGCGTTGGGGGCGTCAACATCCAGATCGTAAAACTCAGCTGCAAAAACCTGTGCTATGGAAGCGGCAAGGGTGGTTTTTCCTGCACCACCTTTGCCGCTGACAACCGAGATGATCACTGCGGACCTCCTCCACATACCTGGTCATTACTGATCGGGGAGAGCTGATCATTGAGAAACAGGTCAACAGTTTCCTGAACGGTTTGTCCCACTCCGGCATAAACTTCAATCCCGGTTTCACGGAATCCCTGTAGCGGACGACCGCCAATCCCGGCAACGATCAGTTTATTGACGTGGTTGGCATTCAGTAATATCACCGGGACGGAACAACCACCCTGGACATGCCCACCATTTTGCATGGCGACAACCTGCTGAACCTGTTGATCCTTGATATCAATCAAAGTGTAGTAGGCACACTTGCCAAAGTGTCCTGAACGTTGAGCTTCCAGCCCGGCATCAGAATCTGCTGGGATGGCTAGCCGAACCGTACCATTTTCTGGGGCGGCAACAGTTTCCTTCGGGGGTTCTTCAGCTGTTGCTGCCAGCTCTTCTTGAGGAATACCTGCGAGAACTTCTTCGATTGTCCCTTCAGTATGCTCATGATAGGTAATTTTTGCTTTGTCCAGAACTTCTGCGGCTTTGGGTCCGACATGGCCGGTATAGAGGACATCAACTTTATATTCTGCCAGCAGTTGCGATGCCCTGGTTCCGGCCCCGTTATCGTCCTCAATTCCCTCGGTATTATCGTGGGCGTAGACCTCTCCGGTTTGGCTGTTGGCAATTAAAAAATAAGCAGCGCGACCAAAACGAGGGTCAACCTCAGACTGCAAGGATGGTTCTTTAGCTGTTATTGCAATGATCATTGTGTGTTCAACTCCATTATCAAATTGATAATAACGATTCAGCAAAATCGATGAGATGGTCTCCCCCGCTTCACTCATCGGCGTCAATGCGCCATGATGGTAATCAATCATTCCATCAACAGAAACGAGAGGAGACCACCATGAAGATTACCACTATCGGTTTAG
>JAKIUD010000099.1 GCA_021647765.1 Desulfuromusa sp.
TTTGAGTTGGTCAAACCTGAATTCGTATAATAAGTGCATAGCCTCGCAAACAGTAAATGCTGGCAATTGCATCTTTGCGAAATCATACTGGAGAAACCAAACGTCAACAGTGATCTTCTTTGAGATTATTTTATTGGAGTTACTCAATATAGTGGGGGTCAGGGGTCTACAGCATCAGGGATCCAGCATCACCCAAGGAGCCGTCGTTGCTGTCGGGGCAATCTGTAATGCTCAACCTTGCGCATAATCTGGCAAAGACCTTCGTCAGCTTTCAACTTCTCAAGGTCGGCAACACAGTCGCCACCAGCTAGATTCAGCAGAAGCAGAGACATGATGATCTGATGGTCATTCCAGCCCTGAGTGCTATTGCTGAGAATCTTGAGATGACGGCAGAGAGAGTCTCGCAACCCCGAATTGCTTCACCTCGTTGGTGATAGTTGGTTGCTCACACAAGCATTCTATCTCCCCAGTTCATCTGGGATCAACGTGGTTCTTTTTTTTTGCTGGTGGATCTGGGACTGCTCTTAATGGTTGACGTTTGACGATAGGCGTTATGTTATTCTTCCATGATAAGAAATTTTAAGTGCAAGCTGACACAAACTCTTTATGAGTGCGGTAAGCTCAGGCAATTCAGGCCTTTTCAAACACAGGCTGAACGCAAGTTGCAAAGGTTTGATAACGCCGTGGGGCTGCTTGATTTGCAATCCCCTCCCGGTAACATGCTGGAAAAACTGAGTGGTGATCGATTGGGGCAGTACAGCATCAGAATTAACAAGCAGTGGCGTATTTGTTTTGTGTGGACAGATGAACCAACCGAGGTTGAGATTACCGATTACCACTGTAAAGGAGTCATTTATGAATAGTATGAGAGCAATTCATCCGGGTGAAATCATTCGGGAAGAGTATCTTAAGCCTTTGAATATGAGTGCCAATGCCCTGGCAACCGCTCTGCGTGTCTCCGCACCACGGATTAACGATGTGGTTCGTGAAAAACGTGGCATTAGCGTTGATACAGCCCTCAGACTGGCAAGGTATTTCGATACAACTGCACAATTCTGGCTGAATCTGCAGACCAGCTACGACTTAAAAGTTGCACAAAAAAATGTGGAAATTATTCAACGAGAAGTTCTACCGTTGAAAGTTGCATGAGGATCAGCCGGACTCACCAGGGAAGGACAAGCCTTAGGGTCATATCTCAACTATCAGCTATTTATTTAAGCTGTCAGCATATCCGCTAACTCATCTCTCTCCAGAATACTGGGATCAGTAAACCAACCCCCCTTTTTTACGCACTTTGCGCAGCGTTTTTGTTGCAGCGTAGCGGGCTTTTTCTGCTCCCATCGCGAGGATTTTGCGTAATCCTTCGGGATCGGCGAGGAGTTCTTTCCGTTTTTCGGTGTAGGGGGCAAAGAAATCACGGGCGGTCTCAAACAGTTCTTGTTTGACATCACCGTAGCGGAGGCCGGGGGTGAGATAGCGTTGCCGTAGCTCTTCGATCTCTTGTTTGTTGAGGAACAGTCGGTAAATCTGGAAGATGTTGCAGGTGTCGGGATTTTTCGGTTCTTCGATGGGGGTGGGGTCGGTGACAATCCGCATGATTTGTTTGCGTAGCGGTTTTTCATCAAGAAACAGATCGATGGTATTGCTGTAGCTTTTACTCATTTTGCGCCCATCCAGGCCGGGAACTGTGGCAACTTCGTCATCAATTTCAGGTTCGGGAATGGTGAAAACATCGCCGTATTTATTGTTGTATTTGATAGCAATATCGCGGGCAACTTCCAGGTGTTGTTTCTGGTCTTTGCCGACCGGGACGCGATCGCTTTGAAATAGCAGAATATCGGCGGTCATCAGAACCGGATAGGCAAACAGTCCGTGATTGGCGTTGATCCCCTGAGCAACCTTATCTTTGTAACTATGGCACCGTTCCAGTAAGCCCATCGGAGTGAAATTGGAGAGAATCCAGGTGAGTTCCTGCACTTCGGGAATATCGGACTGAACCCAGAAGGTACTCTTTTCAGGATCGAGCCCCAGAGCGAGAAAATTAGCAGCTGCTTCCAAGGTTCCTGTGGCCAGGGCTTTGCCATCTGCAAGGCTGGTCATGGCGTGGTAATTGGCAATAAAGCAGAACAGGTCTTCTTGCTCCTGATAGTTGATCATTTTTTGCATCATGCCAAAGAAGTTACCTAGGTGAAGGGAACCTGATGGCTGGATGCCAGATAGTACACGCATTATTTTTAACTCCAATGAATAATCAACAAAAAAACAAAAACGGGACTGTCCCCGCATGGGGGCTGTCCCAGGCTTTTGTGGCGCAAACCGCCACAGTTCTTCGTGGATCGTAAACTTCGGGACAGCCCCCGATGGTGCTGGGGACAGTCTCGAGATTACTACAAAATTGTTTAAATTAGAACCATTCGTACCTGTCCCCAGAATACTATTCCTGTTTTTGTTGATCACTCATCATCGTTGCAAGTTGCAGTAGTTGCTGTAGCTCCATACCACTCCCTTTGAGGATGCCAAGCAATACCGGGAAGAGCTGCATCATGAAACCAGGTTCTTTGATCACTTCGTTAGCCAAGTCTGGAAGTGTCTCCAGGATAAAGGTTTTTTTCTCTTCTTTCGGCAGTGCTAACAGCGCTGTTTTTATTTCTTCAACGGTCATTAATCAAGTTCTCCAATTCTTACTTTGAGGTATTATCTGCAAAAGCAATCTTAAAAACATCTGAATATCTTTTAACAAAATGGACTTCAATCCCTTCGCGTAGATAGTCTGCTAGATCTTCATAGTCATCTTTGTTTTCATGGGGGAAGATTAACGCATCTAATCCTGCTCGACGGGCAGCAATGGTTTTTTCTTTGACTCCCCCGATTGGCAGAACACTCCCTGTCAGGGAGAGTTCCCCTGTCATGCCAAGTTTTGGCCGCACTGCCTTCTTCATAATCATTGATAGTAAGGCAGTTGTCATTGTCACTCCAGCAGAAGGGCCATCTTTGGGGGTTGCCCCTGCCGGAACATGCAGGTGGATGAAATGGCTGTCAAAGTAGTCTTCGGGGATTTTATATTCTTGAAGATGCCCCATGACATAGGAATAGGCAATCTCCGAACTTTCAACCATCACATCGCCAAGTTGACCTGTCTGTTTAAAACCTTTTGTCTTGCTATTCATGGCGGTTGCTTCAATTTGCAAGGTTGCTCCGCCCATCCGCGTCCAGGCCAGACCCGTTACTACCCCGGGTGCATTTTTGAGCAGTTCTTCTTCAGCAAAGGCTGGCTTTCCAAGATAGTGTTCAATATCCCCCTTTGTCACTTTTACTTTGTCTTCGCGTCCTTCGGCAAATTCCATGGCGGCTTTACGCATGATTTTTTTGATCTTATTTTCCAGACCACGAACCCCGGCTTCTCTGGCATAGCGATCGACTATTTCAGCGACTGCGGCTTTATTGATGCTGACCTGTGCTCTGGTCATGCCGTGACTTTTTAGTGCTTTAGGAATTAAAAAGCGTCGGGCTATTTCCAGCTTTTCCTCCAGAATGTAACCTGACAGACGGATTATTTCCATCCGGTCAAGCAGCGGAGCTGGAATCGTGTCCATCTGGTTGGCTGTCGCAATAAACATGACATTTGACAGATCAAAAGGGACGTCCAGATAGTGGTCACGGAAGGTTCCATTCTGTTCTGGATCAAGAACTTCCAGGAGAGCTGAAGCGGGATCACCCTGAAAAGAGGCACCAATTTTATCGATTTCGTCCAGCATCAACACTGGATTGGCGGTTCCGGCACTCTTCATCGCTTGGATCGCCTTGCCTGGCATGGCACCGATATAGGTGCGCCGATGTCCTTTGATTTCAGCCTCATCACGCATACCGCCGACAGAAAAACGGTAGAATTTACGTTTCAGGGTGTCGGCAATACTTTTACCAATCGATGTTTTTCCTACTCCGGGCGGGCCGATCAGGCAGAGGATCGAGCCAGAAATATCCCCTTTCATTTTGCCGACGGCGATAAACTCTAGAATTCGTTCCTTGACATCATCGAGACCATAATGGTCGCGGTCAAGCACTCGTCGAGCACGTTTTAAATCATAGCTGTCCTTGCTGAATTTTCCCCAGGGGAGGATTGTCAGCCAATCAAGATAATTACGGCTGACATTGTATTCTGGTGAGGAGGGCTCAATCAGTTGCAATTTTTCAATCTCTTCATCAACGGCTTTTTGCGCTTCATCATTCAAAGTCAGTTTTTTTAACCGTTTTTGATATTTCTCAATTTCGGAGACTTTTCCTTCTTTTTCCAGACCAAGTTCCTTTTTGATGGCTTTAAGCTGTTCCCGGAGGAAAAAATCTCGCTGTTGTGCCGAAATCTTTTCCTCTATTTGTTGAGAAATTTTGTTTTGTAGTCTGGAAACTTCCAATTCTTTCTTTAACAGCACGAGAACTTTATCAATGCGGCGGTGAATGTCGAATGTTTCCAGGACTTCTTGTAATTCAAAGCCGTCTGCATTAGTCAGGTTGGCAGCAAAATCTGTTAGTCGAGCTGGATCGTCCATGCTGGTACGACCCAGAAACAGCTTAATCTCCTCCGAGTAGAGGGGGTTGATCTGTACCAGTTCTTTCAGGGTGGAGATAATGGCCATCGAATAGGCTCTCAGCTCCGGGGTGTCGGCATAAACTGTACTGAGGAAATAGGTGACATCAGTGTAAATGATGTTATTAATTTCCAGAACATCATCAATACTGAAACGTTCCAGACTATTAACCAGGACGTGAGCACTGTCATCTTCTGCGTGGATTAGTTTAAGAATTTTTGCCGCAACTCCGACTCGCTGCAAATTACTGGTTGAGTCCTCATCGTCCAGTTCTTGCACCATGACCAGACCGATGGCCTGCGAGTCAGTTTCCAGCGCCTGTTTTATGGTATTGACACGGGCCTTTCCATTGACTGTCAGCGGGATAATAACCCCGGGAAATGCCGGACGTGGGCGTAGTGGAATGATTGGAAGTCGAGATGGTAACATGTCGCGTGCCAGAACCAGCCCGTCATCCGGAATGGCTTGGACGTCAGTATCAGTCTCAACTTCAATTTCATATTCAATTGATTCATCGTGATCTTCAAAATTATCGTGCATTTAATTTCTCCATTAAATGGCTAAACCAGTTGCTTTGGTGTTTCTCTCTATTTATTTTATGGAAGATAATAACATCAGACTCAGAATGTCAATATACCTGTTACGTAAAATATTGGGCGTCTTCTTTTCCAATCTTCCCCTTTTGCTTTGGGTGTGGAATAATCCGGTGGAAATTTTGAATAAATGAAAGGTTGAATATGCTGAAACAAAATGAACGAGTCTATCTGATTGATGGCTCTTCCTATATTTATCGTGCCTACTTTGCCATTCGTCACCTCTCGAACTCTAAAGGTGAGGCGACCAACGCCGTTTATGGTTTTACCAATATGTTGCTCACCTTGCTCCGCGAGGAAAAGCCGGATCGGGTTGCGGTTGTCTTTGACGCCAAAGGGTCGACCTTTCGCAAGGATCTTTACCCGGAGTATAAGGCAAACCGGTCGGCAATGCCGGAAGATCTGGTGCCGCAGATTCCGCTGATCAAATCGATAGTGCGGGCTTTTAACCTTCCCGCGTTAGAGTTATCAGGTTATGAGGCAGATGATATTATTGCAACTCTGGCAAAGCGCTATGCTGATCAGGGGTTGGATGTCACTGTGGTGACCGGTGACAAAGATCTGATGCAGATTGTTGGTGAGCGGGTGCGTTTGCTTGATACGATGAAGAAGAAAGTTTCTGGCCGGGATGAGGTTATTGAGCGGTTTGGGGTGCCACCGGAACAGGTGCTGGAAATCCTGGGACTGGCAGGCGACAGTTCGGATAATATTCCTGGAGTTCCGGGGATTGGGGAAAAAACAGCCAGTAGTTTGATTCAGGAGTTTGGAAGCATAGAAAATTTACTGGCCAATATTGATCAAGTTAAAGGAAAAAAGCGGCAAGAAAATTTACGTGAATTTGCTGATCAGGCAAGGCTATCCAGGCAGTTAGCCGATCTTATTTATGATCTTGAGATTGATGTCAGCCTGGAGGAATTAGCTTTGGTCGAGCCGGATCGTGATGCCTTGGTGGCTCTATTTAAGGATCTTGAATTCCCCAAACTGTTGCAGGAGTTTACTGCTAAACCGTTGCAAAACTCAAAATCTGGAGACTATCTGGCTGTTCTGACTGAAGATGAGCTAGATAGCATGATTGCAAAGCTTAAAACCGCCGGACGTTTTGCCATTGATACAGAGACAACCAGTTTGGTTGCCGTGCAGGCTGAGTTGGTTGGCCTCTCTTTTGCGATCCAGCCGAATCATGGTTGGTATGTGCCGGTCGGACACTGTTATCCGGGTGTGCCACAGCAACTGGATAGACAGCTTGTTTTAGGGAAGCTGCGGCCATTGTTGGAAGATTCACACTACCAAAAGATTGGTCAGAATATTAAATATGATGCTTTGGTGTTACGCAATGCCGGAATTGAACTGACGGGTATCGATATCGATACCATGATTCTTTCCTATGTGACTCATCCACAAGCAAAATCCCATGGTCTTGATGCTCTGGCAGCTGAACACTTGAATCATCAGATGATCCCTTATTTCGAGATGACCGGAAAAGGTAAAAAACAGATCTGTTTCAGCGAAGTCGAAGTGGAAAAGGCGGTTCGATATGCTGCTGAGGATGCTGATATAACCTGGCAATTGGCAGAAAAATTGTTACCTCAACTCCCCGCTGAGAAGGGCAAAAAACTCTTCCGTGAGGTAGAAATGCCGTTAGTTGATGTATTGACTCGCATGGAATGGTGTGGCATTCGGATCGATGCAGATTTTCTTGGTGAACTTTCTGGACGGTTAACTCAGAAACTGGCTGTTCTGGAAGGAGAAATTCATGCTCTTGCAGAAGGGGCATTTAATATCAACTCACCCAAACAGCTTGGAGAAATATTGTTCGAAAAACTCGGCTTGCCAAAAGGGAAAAAGACCAAAACCGGCTGGTCGACCAATGTTGATGTGCTGAAGAGTTTGGCGGAAGAACATGAGGTTGCTGCCAAAATTCTTGAATATCGTTCTGTCAGCAAGTTGAAAAATACCTATACTGATGCTTTGCCGAAACTACTTAATCCGGCGACGGGAAGACTACACACCTCTTTTAACCAGGCAGTGACAGCTACGGGACGACTCTCTTCCAGCGATCCAAATCTGCAGAATATTCCAATTCGAACCACTGAAGGACGGCGTATCCGTGAAGCTTTTATTCCCGAAGAAGGCTGGATTTTACTATCTGCCGATTATTCTCAAGTTGAATTGCGGGTGATGGCACACATGGCTGATGTTCCTGCTTTGAAAGAGAGTTTTGTTGCCGGAGAGGATATCCACAAGCGAACAGCTAGTGAGATCTTTAATGTTTTTCCCGAAATGGTCACTGATGAAATGCGTCGTCAGGCTAAAACGATCAATTTTGGGGTTCTCTACGGCATGGGTGCTTTCAGTCTGGCAAAAGATCTGGGAATCGGACGAGCTGAAGCTCAGCAGTTTATTGACCATTATTTTGAACGCTATCCTGCAATTCTGAGATACCTTGAGGATAAAAAAGCTGAAGCACGTGAATATCAATATGTAACAACTTTGCTTGGTCGGCGTTGTGCAATTCCTGAGATTAACAGCAAAAATGGAGCTGTACGCAGTTATGCTGAACGTAACGCAATTAATTATCCAATTCAGGGGAGTGCCGCCGACATTATCAAGGTGGCGATGGTGAATATTGATAAACGGCTTTCTGCAGAACAGTTGCAGTCTCGAATGTTATTGCAGGTACACGATGAACTGGTTTTTGAAGTTCCAGACAATGAGCTTGACCAGGTTCGAGAACTGATTAGGATTGAGATGGAAACAGCTGTGGATCTTGATGTTCCGCTGAAAGTTGATATCGGGGTTGGAAAAAACTGGGCTGAGGCTCATTGAGTGTCATTCCGGGGTTAAAGTATTATTATTCTCAGGGGGTTGCCTGAATGGTGTTAGTATAGCGAGGTTTCCAGCAAAAACGGGACTGTCCCCGCATGGGGGCTGTCCCAGGCTTTTGCGGTGCGAACCAGCGTGGTTCTTCGTGGATCGTAAACTCTTGGGACAGCCCCCGATGGTGCTGGGGACAGTCCCGTATATGGTCTCCCCCTTAATTGCAAGGTTTTTTTGTCAATGATAACAGGGACAGGATTGCTGCCGTATATCCGGTCTCTTT
>JAKIUD010000100.1 GCA_021647765.1 Desulfuromusa sp.
TGCGAACAAAACCAGTGCTGGAGCAATTCGAAAATCTGTTGCAACATGCTGTCGGTACTCAGTTACGAAGAACTATTTGGGGCGGTATTACTCAACCGCAGCCTTTTTATTGTGGATAGAACCGTAAGAATAAGCTGCAGCAAAATTTAACATACTAAAATAATTCCCAGTACTCTGTATATCTTAAATATCCGCAAGATTGCGCCGGTATTTTATGTGTCAACAATGCGTGATTTTCGCTGCATAGCTAAAGCTTATACAGCGGAAGGTACAACGCTGTTGACGTGTAAAAGAACCGCAATATGCGAAGGTTCAGGGTACATAGAGTCGTAGCTATAATTTATGGTCTCAAAATAAAAGAGCCCAGCTTTTTGCCGGACTCTTCTTCGAGACTGCAACTCTCCACCACTACCGTGTGCCATTGGACTCACATCGAGTGTCAATGAGGTGGGTTTGGTTGTAGGTTCATCAGGCGTCCCACTCAAGTTGTGGGCTGGCACACCGAACCCCTGAGCCAATCCCAAAGGTTTTGCTATTCCGAGTGGACGTTCTGGCCTCACCTGAAGGGCAGAGAGTCAATCTACTTATCTGCAGTATATGTAAAAATTCGACTCTGGTCAGTAAAAATAATCTAAATTAAATCAGACTTTTAAATTGTAGATAAAAATGTTAGTATTACCAGATAAGTAATCTTTTGCTTGTTGATCGGTGCTACGGTTGCACAAATACTAATATAACAAGGAGAACGAACCAATGCCCAAACGTCTAGAAATTTACAAATGTGAAATCTGCGGAAATATTGTTGAAGTGACACACAGTGGTGCTGGTGCACTGATCTGCTGTGGTAAAAATATGGATCGGATAACCGAAAATACAACCGATGCCGCGACAGAGAAGCATGTTCCGGTCATTGTATTGGCTGAAGGAACGGTAACGGTTAAGGTTGGTGATGTTGCTCATCCTATGGAAGCTGCTCATTATATTGAATGGATTGAAATCCTGGTGGATGACAAAATTTACCGTCAGTACTTGCAGGCTGGAGAACCAGCTGAAGCAACTTTCAGCATTGCTACTTCCACAGTAACAGCACGAGCCTATTGCAATTTGCATGGACTCTGGGTGGCAAAGGTCTAAATTTAATTGCATATGTTAAAAAATGGGTTGTCCGAATGGTCAGCCCATTTTTTTTGTCAACCGTTTGCCTGTTTAGGCGTTCTACTAGTCATAGCTCTCTTTATTAAAGTCGAACCTGTAAACAGAATTGCAAATATAAAACACTTAATTTGTGATGTTTTACATATGCTGGCTAAAAGACTGGTTCAAGTTTAATGCAAGTTTTTTTTAAATCCATAGAGCGTCAAGCTTTTCGTATGGCGTTGTTCGCCTGCAGCAATCAGGACGATGCTCTGGATCTGGTTCAGGATGCTATGTGCAAGTTCGTCGCTAAATATACAAACAAACCGGAAGAGGAATGGAAAGCGCTTTTTTATAAAATTTTGCAGAATAAAATTCGTGATTTCTATCGTAAAGAATCGGTTCGATCACGCTGGCGAGTTTGGTTGGGAGGTCGTTCAGAGGACGATGATGCTGAACCCTTAGAGCAATTGGCTGATCCTGCCGGGAGAACCCCTGAACGTGAAACGGATAACCGGCAAATGTTCGATCATTTACAACAAGAGTTAAAAAAACTGTCTCTGAAGCAACAACAGGTTTTTTTATTGAGAGCTTGGGAGGGGTTGAGTGTCAGCGAAACAGCGCTGGCCATGAGTTGTTCAGAAGGGACGGTCAAAACTCACTACTTTCGAGCGACGGAAAAGTTAAGAGAAAAACTTGGAGAACATTGGCTATGAACGATGATAATGATAAGTTTACTGAAAATGTCCGAAGCGTCTTGAATCAGTCTTTAGCTGATTTGGATACTGATACTGAATTTAAATTGGGGCGTTTGAAGTATCGGGCACTGGACTCTGCGAAACAGAAAAAAAAGGGAAAGTTCGTTTGGGGTGCTGTTCCTGCAGCAGTTGTGTTGTCGTTGGTTTTGTTGTTTAATCTACCGCAAAATCAACAAATACATGTTGCATCGCCAGATGTTTTTGTACTAAGCATATTAACTGCCGAAGAACCCCTTGATTTTTTTGCGGAAGACATTGAATTTTATGAATGGCTATCTGAAGTTATGGAAGATGAATCGGAGTTGTCTGGTCAGCATACTGCTGTGCCTGATATTCCTGTTTCCGATAATCCTCTCAGCACAGGAAATAGACAAACAGGAAATAGACAACGAATCATTGCCCAGTCTGGAGCTGATCGAGTTTCTTGGAGCATTCGAGGATGATGAAGCGGGTTGGGTTGATCCATTTGCTTTATTGGCCATGGAAGAGCAAGAGTTGGAAAACCTCCAGGACAAAGGGGGGGATGATGAGAAGTAATTATTTGAGTCTTGGGTTCGGTATCTTTGTGTCAATTCTTCTCCTTTTGGCAACAAGCAGTCCTCTTTGGGCTGGAGAGTTTTCTGAATTGAGTCAACCGCAACAGCAGATTTTAGGTCACTATATTGAACACTGGAATTCTCTGAGCGTTGAAAAACAACAACAGCTGCAAAAGGGAGCTGATAGGTGGTTATCAATGACTCCAAAACAACGGATTCAGGCAAAACAGCGGCTGCAAAAATGGCAAAAGTTGTCCCCTGCGCAACAACAGAAAGCTCTTGATCGCTTCAAACATTTTGAAAAACTGACCCCGCAACAGAAGCAGCGCTTACATAATATAAACAGCAGATTCAATGCTCTGCCCGAAGAAACCAGAAAAAGTCTAAAAGAGCAATGGAAGAGAATGACTCCTCAACAAAAAAAGAACTTTCAACTGAAATCCTCAACTATGGCACCAGGTCAGAAACTTTCAGAACAGTCAGAACAGAATGGAGGATTTGACAGCGGTTTTGGAGATAATGTAAGTAGAGGGGTCAGTGGTTCGGATGGGCTCGGTGGTGGATCTGGCGGTGGATCTGGCGGTGGATCTGGCGGTGGATCTGGCGGTGGATCTGGCGGTGGGATGTTCTAGGTATAGTTGTTACTCTCAATGAAGATTTAAAAATAAAAAGGCTCCAGATTCCTGGAGCCTTTTTTAGCCATTCAATTCTACATTTGTTTATAAAACTGCTTGTAAATACTCACTGGTCACGGTTTGCTTTTCTTTGGCCAACGCTTTTGGATCCACCTCGACAAACTTTTCATCCGGGGTCACTCTAAACAGTGGCTGACCCTTCTGGACAATCGTACCGTCTCCACCTTCAATGAGAATTTTATCGATCGTTCCAGAGAAAGGCGCTGGAACTTTATTGAACATCTTCATCACTTCCAGGATAAATAAAGGTTGACCTTTGTCAAAGTGCATCCCTTCGGTCACAAAAGGTGGCATGCCGGGAGCTTCCTGGGCGTAATACATCCCACCGCCAGGAGTGACGATCTCGTCTGCTTTGGTTGCTGGTGGTGGGACTAAGACCTTTTTCATTGCTGCCTGTAATTCTGGATCGTGCAGGTACTCTGGGATTGTGACTTCCAGGTTGTCTTCAACTTTCAAATTGAAGAAATCGGTTTTTTCAGCAATCAGGCAGAGTAGCCCGAGGAGTTCATTGCCTATTTCGTAGCCTGCATGAGCTGATTGGATCTGAGCCCAGGTCTCTGCATCATAGCCTCCCTGTGGTTTGCTTTTGCTGAGAATGTCATTCAATTTAATGAACTCATCTTTAGTAACAGCTAATTTATTGCGTAATTCTGCATAGAATGCCAAGGCGTTGTTCAAAAGGTCACGATCGTGGGTCCAGATAACTTCTGCTGATGGCACATCTTTGTGCCAGGTCATATTCAGGTATGCGTAGGTTTCTTCGAGAATGATCAGTGGATTGCAGAGCCAAGTCACTTTTTTATCTTCGATTTTGAATTTGAGTCTGTTGAGGCTTAACCAACCTGATAACAGATGTGGATCATTCAACAACTTTTCCATCGGCCGAGTTAATAACGTCCCTTTACGATCAAGTGTTTCTGACGCAGCCTTAGCGGCATCAGGATCCTCCGCATAGAGCTTGGCGTAATGTTTTTTCATTGAAATGAACGCATAGACAATATCGAGTTTCAGCGCCTCTTCTTTCAGTTTTCCAACCAGTGTCAGATAAGGGACAACGAAGCGGGTGGTCGGTTTGGCCATGATATTGTTACCAATAAACCAATTGACCAGTCCGTAGTGAAATTCCAGGTTAGTTGCCAGATTAGTCCCACGCAAGACGGTGCTGCACAAAACGTTTGCAAGTTTATTGTAGCTGATACTGCGATCTTCGCCCTTGGTTAATAGCAGGGCGATGTTTGAATCATAAGCGCCAGCTAGATGGTAGCGCATGAACTGATTTGTATCTGGATTTGGGGTGCAAATTCCTTGATCGTCGCGAATTTCGCCTTCAATCGGTTTTGACCAGTAGCGAATATATCCGCCAGCGCTTGGTGACAGTGAACTGTCAGTCGCATTGAGTCGAGCTTCAGCTGCAGCTCCAAAGCGGGGAATCCGTACCGGGCGTGGTAGCCGTTCTTTGTGTAGTGCGAGCAGAGCCATGGCTTCGACCAATGATTCTACGATGAAGAAATCTCTCTTGTCTTTCGGATTAGTGAACTTGAGACTGTAGACAAGTTCTGTGACCCGATGTTCAACCTGGATGCGTGTATTAACTTCCATAAAATAATGGCGGCTACCATCGACAATACACTCAAAAGTCGAAGCAGAATCGAGTCCAACTGCTTCGCCAAAACGCTCTGATTCTGCTTCCATCCGCTTGAGTACTTCAAGATCTGCTTCCAGAGCTTTTTGTTGCTCTTTTCGTTTCGCTTTTTTTGCTTTGGCTATTTCTATTTCCAAACTTTCCTGGGTGACTGAAATTTCGAGCAGTTTTTGTTCGTGCATCTGCAATGAACAATCGCGACCACCCAGAGCAATACTCCATTTGCCATTGCCGAGGAGTTGAATTTCATTGTGGCGGGTTTGTTCGATATTAAGCTCGATCAGTACGTTCTTGTTATCACCAATACCATTGGTTTTAACTTCGTTTAAAATCTCACGAACTAACCCCGGTGCTTCCGCGGCAGCTTTTTTTATCTGTTTTTCAGTTGGATTCTTGGTTGTCAACAGCGAGGCACCAAGAATTCTCTGTCCTTTTCCGCCACCGCCACCAATTGCTTTTAGCCGGATTCGAGCCCCGGGATAATTTTTGAACATCGCACCACACTCCAGTTCAACTTGAGCACAGAGTTCTTCGATGGAAAAGAGATCAATCCCTTTGTCATAAGAAGCAAAGAGAATTGCATCAGCGAGTTCTTCCAGTGGGATTTTAGAATTATCTAAAAGAGCTCTTTCAATTTTCAAATCTTCTGCTTTTGCCAAAGCAACCAACTGATCAAAAGTTTTGTGTTTCTTTAGTAGAGTTCGTGCAGTGACGTTGTCGATACCCGGGGTGACAGAGACATCAACTTGCAACGCTGTACGTTTGGCCTCGTCCTTCTTTCCTGCGGCACGTTGGGTAGCAGAGCAAGGGCCAATAAATATAAGCCCGGCACTTTCTAACGCCGCGACAAATTCATCGTCTTCAGCCATGAAACCATAACCAGAAAAGACTGCGTTGTAGCCATTATCCTTTGCAATATCGATGATTTGCTGAATTCTTTCAACCCGTTCTTCTTTTGACGCCCCGGAATAGTCTGGTACCCGATGAACCCGGCTGGTATCAGTTAACTGACGTAGTTCTGGCGAGAGTGCATTGGGGTAAACGATAGAATCTTTTTCCGAAAGAAGAATGCCAAAATGGCTAATTCCCATCTCGGTGTAGACGTCCATTGCTTCTTTACGTATCGGACCACGACAGACGATGAGCGGGCAGAGTTCTTCGCAGGAGAAGGAACGCACCCATTCGGAGGTGGACTGGTTGAGTCGACGGTCTCTATGGATCAACGGATTGTTTGTATAAAGGTCTGTATTTTTTGCCATGGTTTTAATCTCCACTTCCCATGTGGTTGAAAACATTATCGGAATAATCTTAGATGCTCAACAGCATTAATGGAATTCGCGTTGGACACCCTGCCATGCTGATGGCTTGTAGTGACGCAGGAAGAAATTGAGGTTTTCGCCGAGTACCTTACGCAGGTCAGTCGGCATAACCAGTGAGGAGATCGAGCCAAGAGCCAGACCTTCTTTCGGGTTCATCAATTCTTTTTCGTAACGCAGATTCAATGCAGCCTCTTCCAGCTTAAGCCATTCAGCGGCTTCTTTTTCGGCGTCCTTTTTGGCATCCTCTCCATCCATGCCGGCCTTGGTTCGTTCCAGAATGCCTGCTGCAATCTGTTGTTTCATTGCTCCGCGCAATTTACGCAGTTCAGTTTTGTAGACAAATTCTTTACCGGCTGGTCCCATAACCGCGAGACGAGTTGTCGGCAAGGCAAGAACCAGATCAGCGCCAGTCGGGTAGTTATTGTAGGAAGCATAGGCTCCACCGTAGGCGTTACGCAGGATCAATAGAATCCGTGGGGTACGGACATCAACGATGGAATCAAGCATGGTACGACCCGCCTGTACAATCCCGCGTGCTTCCTGATCGCGACCCGGCAGGAACCCGGTGGTATCTTCCATGAAGATCAATGGAATATTGTAGATGTTACAGAAGCGCACAAAACGGGCAATTTTAACTGCAGAATCACAATCAATCTGACCTGAAGCTACTGCTGAGTTGTTAGCGACAAAACCAACCACGTTACCACCTAAACGTCCGAAAGCGGTGATCGCTTCACGGGCGCGGGTCGGTTGCATCTCGAAATAATCGCCATGATCACAGATTTGCTGAATGATAATTGAGACATCAAATGGAGTATTGAAACCGGTTGGGGAGTTAAACGCCTTCTTAAACAGGGTATTGATCTCCCAGGTCTTGCGATCGAGGGGATCGCTAGTCGCCTGATAGGGGGCAGAGACGCTATTGTTGTCAGGGATGTAGCTGAGCAGGCGGATGGCAGTCCGCAGTGCTGCTGTTTCATCGGCAACAGTCAAATCGGCAACACCGGTCGCACCGTGAACCTTCGGTCCGCCCAACTCTTCCGGGGTGACATCTTCGCCCAATACCGATTTTACCACCCCTGGGCCAGTCAAGCCAAAGAAGGTGTTTTCAGGCTGGATGACGAAGCTACCCTGACGTGGCAGATAGGAGCCGCCACCGGCATTGAAACCGAACATGCACATGATCGAGGGGACGACACCGCTGATCTTGCGCAAGGCGGTAAAGGCTTCAGCGTAGCCGTCGAGACCACCGACCCCGGCCGGGACAAAGGCTCCCGCCGAATCGTTCATACCGATGACCGGAATACCTTTTTCGCCCGCCATGTTGAACAGCTTGGCCAGCTTGCTGCCGTTGGTCGCATCGATAGAGCCGGCGCGCACGGTAAAATCATGACCATACAGGGCAACGTCACGCCCACCGATATTGATAATACCGGTTACCAGTGAGGCACCGTCGAGGTTTTTTCCCCAGTTCTGGAACAGGATATTCGGTTCGACTTCGGTCAAAACCTTGATTCGTTCCCAGACGGTCATCCGTTTTTTAAAGTGTTGTTTCTCGATTTGACTAACAGGAACTGACTTGATTGGGCGCTGAATCAGGTCATGGCCTTCTTTCATGACCTCTTCATAGCAGCCATCCTGGCCAGCGATTTCACCGGGGATGGTGAATTCAACTTCTTCCGTTGCGGCAAGAGGGTTCTGTAATGAGGGTTTGATTGTTGTTTTTGACATCTCAGACATTCCTTTGCCTCGATTGGAATTATTTCCGACTCGAGACGAAACGTAGGTTTGTGAGCCGGATGACCTAAAGTGTGGACATTATTTGATGAATCGTGCATTCAGTATTATATTTAACGGTAAGGCACCTTAAAACGCTGTTTTTGCCCCCGCTACCAAACAAAAAACCGCGTGAATTGTCAAGGAAAATTTTATTTAGGATAAAAAATTACAGGTTTAGTTTAAGGGTGTTTTGGGTAAGTAAAGAATGCTAAGTCGTCTATTGTGGCTTGTTTGTTGATGGGCAGGTGATATGTGTAGTTTGTGCTGG
>JAKIUD010000018.1 GCA_021647765.1 Desulfuromusa sp.
ACCTAAAAACATGATGCGTATTTCTCTGAAGTTCCATGTCCTGAATAATACAGACTGGGACAAGCCCAGTCTACACTATCCAGCACGGGGGCAAGCCCCCGAGATTTTCGCTACGCTCTGTTAAAAACAGATTTGACTCGTTAAATACCAAAAAACAAAGTTAACTGTCTGTTATCATACACCTTTCACAATCATACCAACCTTAGGCCTACGAATCCACTGCATATTTTATTTATTTTTATTTCTGACCTCTACAAATCAATCCATTTTGTCTCTCGCGTTCTTTTTCCAACGACACCCGACATTATCTGGCAACTTTCTCCACTTGTTTCTGCGACTTATCCCTTGACTGATCTCTTTTCCCTTACTAGTATTGGACGCTTTAAAAAATATACCAATGGAACTTTGTTTGGTTTTCCCTCAGCTAATCTGGAAAGCAAATCACATCACCATGGATGAGAACTCAGTACATAAAATCCTGATCATTGACGATGAAGCCGTTATTCGCGAAGGTCTCCGTCAGACTTTGACCATGGAGGGCTATCAGGTTGTCGTTGCCCAGAATGGTAAGGTCGGCATGGAAAAACTGCAGAAGGACAGTTTCAGCGTCGTCATCAGTGATCTAAAAATGCCAATCATGGGTGGTATTGAGGTGCTGAAGACAATTTCGGTACTACAACCTAACGTCCCGGTTATCATCATTACTGGCTTTGCAACAGTCGACTCAGCCGTTGATGCAATGAAAAATGGGGCATTTGAATATCTGACCAAACCTTTCCTCCCCGACCAGATCGTTGAGAAGGTTGAAGCTGCGATCAAAAAACGGCTGTTAAACCTTGAATCAGAAGTTATTACCAAGAGTATCCCGGACGAGACTGTTGCTGAGTCCTTTATTGGCAAAAGTGAGGCGATGCAGAAGGTCTTTCAGCGGATTCTTCAGGTTGCCCCAACAGCGAGCTCGGTTTTAATTACTGGAGAAAGTGGAACGGGAAAGGAGCTGGTTGCCCGAGCTATTCACAACAATAGCCCCCGCAAAGATGAGCCCTTTGTTGCAATCGATTGCAATTCATTACCGGAAAACTTACTGGAAAGTGAACTCTTTGGACATGTCAAAGGGTCATTCACCGGAGCCACTCAATCTAAGCCTGGCTTGTTCAGTGTTGCAAGTGGTGGCAGTTTATTTTTGGATGAAATTTCCAATTTAAGTATGGCAACCCAGGCAAAACTGCTCCGGGTTCTACAACAACGTGAAGTCACCCCGATTGGTGGAACCAAGGCAATCCCAATCGATATCCGCTTGATCGCTGCAACGAACCGTGGGCTAGACAAATTGGTGGAGGAAGGACTCTTCCGTGATGACCTTTATTTTCGCCTGAATATCATCCCGATCAGTCTGCCACCCTTGCGTGAACGAGCAGGTGATGTACCGCTGTTGATTGGTTATTTTCTAAAAAAGTTTTCTGAAGATATTGGCAAGGAAATCAAAGGGTTATCTGCAGATGCACACTTGGCATTACACGATTATCCTTTCCCAGGCAATGTCCGTGAACTCGAAAATATCATCGAAAGAGCTGTTGTACTATCGCAGGGGGATCTGATCCAGCGTGATAGTCTGGAACTACCAAACTCACAGAGCCTTCCAGACGATCATGAGGAGATGGTTGCTCCTATCAATACAGAAGAGTTGAAGGAAGCGAAGCGGAGACTACGTGAACAGGCAGTGGAACCAGCCGAAAAGGCCTTTGTTTTTGCTGCGCTGGAAAGAAACAACTGGAATGTGACCAAAGCAGCAGAAGAAACCGGGATGCTCAGACCCAACTTTCAGGCGTTACTGAAAAAACTGGGAATCTCGGTCAAAGATCATACCTAGTATCAATAATCCTAAGACTGCTGCTCTTCTTCATCGGCTGCATTCAAAAAGATCGTAAACCGGGTTCCTTCCCCCTCACGACTTTTAACATCGACCCGACCACCGTGATTTTCTATAATTCCATAAGAAACTGATAGTCCCAACCCAAAACCTTTTTGTGATTTTGTTGAGAAGAATGGATCAAAAACTTTATCCAGGTTTTCCTGACTGATGCCGGTACCAGTATCCTCAACAATAATTTTTATCTCTTTGTCCGTGTCAACCCACTCGGTACTAATGGTCAATGTGCCACCATTCGGCATTGCCTGCCCGGCATTGATAAACATATTGAAAAATACCTGCTGAAGTTGATCAGCATCAACTTCGAGATCGGGGATAGACTCTCCACAATGACATTGGATATTAACATCCTGAAAAATAATCTGATGGGAAACCAGGGTCAGAGTGTGTTCAATAATCCGATTAATTGAGTCCCGTTTTTTCTCTGGAAAGGATTCCCGGGCAAATTCCAACAGTCCACGAACAATTTTGGCACACCGACCAGTTTCCGAAATAATCAGCTCAAGGTTATCTTTAACCTGCTGCGGCAAATCCGGATTTTTTGATGACAGTGATGCAAACATCAAAATACCAGTCAATGGATTGTTGATTTCATGGGCAACACCCGCAACCAGTTCACCCATTGACGCAAGTTTTGCAGAACGCAACAATTGACTTTGCATATCTGATATTTCAGCAGTCCGTTGTTCAACTTTTTGTTCCAGTGTGTTTCCCCATTCTTTCAACTCAAGCTGTGCCTGGCTCAGATTGTCAGCCATATCATTAAATGAGCGTCCCAGTTCTCCAATTTCATCTTTAGAGGTTATTTTTACCCGGGCAGAGAGATCTCCCGCTGAAAGTGCCTGAGTTTTTTCCAGTAAGCCATGAATCGGATCACAAATATATTTACGGGTTAAAAAATAGTGGCACAAGGAAAGGATAATCAGCATAATTATTGTTGAAGTTATAACATCTTTATGATGAGCATGAGCCAGGTCAGCCATTTGACCTTGAGTCATGACCAGATCAAGCACACCGATTTTCTTTTCCACGGGAGAATGGAAGTGACAGGCGGCGGTGTAACAGGTCGGCTCATTATAAATACCCCGGGTCACACTCAAGTACTGGGTGCCAGAGTCATCAGAAAAAGACCGGCTCCGTTTTTCTACAGGGACATCAACCAGTGCCTTGGAGTTGCCAATATGACAAAAAGAACAACTTTCATCATCTTCACTCAGGACTGTTCCAATTTCATTTTTGTTCATTGAAAAATTAACCACACCCTCTTTTCCAAAGATGCGGATCCGTTTTACCCGTGGGGTTCTCCCTATGGCCTCAATCATCAACTGCAACTGTTCACGATTATCCGCCAACATTAAATGATAGGAGTCACGTAGTATCATCCCTGAAAGCATATCTGCTTCCTGTAGTGACTTTTCATAAAATATTTTCTGCACCTTTTCTATATGTAAAAAAGCGGAAACAAACATGACAATAAGCAGAATCATACTTATTATTGCCGTATGTCTAATTGCCAACCGAATACGCATTTTCAAACTCCTTGATAAAAACATATAGATGCGACGAGAAACAGCTTACTGAACAAAAGGATTTTTTAAAACCCTCTATTCACAAATGTCGAGTAAAACTCCACACCCAAGTCATTGCCACCGATATCATTCCAAGACAATCTATCAAGTGCTCCCATTGCCTTTTCTGTAAGGCTGAAGTATAAAAACTCTTTCTACTGTACTTAATCATAGGACAAAACATAAATGGGATACAGAACCCTTCAACAAGCGGTCAGAGACCTGGAAAGAACCGGGCAACTGATTCGCATCAACCAACCGATTGAACCAAATCTGCTGGCTGGGGCAATTCAGAGGCGTGTTTATCAGCATCAGGGGCCGGCGTTGCTTTTCACTAATCTCACCGGGAGTCGTTTCCCTGCTGTGGCCAACCTGTTTGGTTCTCTGGGGAGAACCCGCTATTTATTCCGGGACACTTTGCGACAGGTCGAAGCTCTGGTTAAGTTGAAGCTTGATCCAAAAAGTTTACTGAAAACGCCATCTGTCTTTTTGTCCGCACCGGTTGCTGCTCTGCACCTGATCCCGAAGAAGGTCAAATCAGCACCGATATTAAGGTATCAAACCAGTATCAGTGACTTGCCACAGATAAAGAGCTGGCCGGATGATGGTGGTACGTTTATTACCCTTCCCCAGGTCTACAGCGAAAGCGGCAGGAAACCAGGGATTCGCTCCTCCAACCTGGGAATGTACCGGGTACAGTTATCGGGGAATGATTACCATCAGAATCACGAAATCGGCCTTCACTATCAGCTTCATCGTGGTATTGGAGTTCACCATCATGAAGCTCTTGAGCTTAGGCAGCCATTCCGGGTCAATATTTTTGTCGGTGGACCACCATGTTTGACAGTCGCTGCGGTCATGCCACTCCCGGAGGGAATGCCGGAAGTCTCTTTTGCTGGACTGCTTGGCGCTCATCGAATTCGAATGGTGCAATCCTCTGGTTTTTTGCCAATGCCGGCAGAAGCAGATTTTGTTATCTGTGGCACCGTAGACCCTCAGCAACAAAAACCAGAAGGACCCTTCGGTGACCATCTCGGCTACTACAGCCTCATGCACGATTTTCCCCTAGTTAAAGTTGAGCGGGTCTACCACCGCCCTGATGCCATCTGGCCGTTCACTACAGTTGGCCGACCACCACAGGAAGATACCAGTTTTGGAGAATTCATCCATGAGCTGACCGGCGCACTGATTCCAGAAGTTCTCCCCGGAGTAAAAGCGGTCCATGCCGTCGATGCTGCTGGAGTTCATCCGCTGCTGCTTGCTATCGGTAGCGAACGCTACACCCCCTACAGCAAACCCGACCGTCCGCAGGAGCTGTTAACTCAAGCCAATGCCATCTTAGGACAAGGACAGTTATCTTTAGCAAAATATCTATTAATTGCTAACGAAAGTGACAATCCACAGCTTGATATCAACAACATTCCAGAAATGTTCCAGCACCTGCTGGAAAGGGTTAACTGGCAGCAGGATTTACACTTTCAGACTGCGACAACGATTGACACCCTTGATTACAGTGGTCACGGCCTGAATCAGGGTTCGAAAGTCGTTATCGCCGCAGTTGGTGAAAAACGGCGTGACCTGCCAACAGGGATTCCTGAGAATTTGGCTTTGCCACGAGGTTTTAAAAAACCGGCAATTGCCCTCCCTGGGATCCTGCTGATAGAAGGGCCTGAGTGCAATGAATATCGACCAGGCGAAGATTTGAACCTACTGCGGTTCGGCAAAAAAATAGGGGTGGACGACCCAATCAATAATTTCCCTTTGATTGTGATTGTCGACGATAGTGAATTTTGTGCCGCAACATTGAACAACTGGCTCTGGGTTTGCTTTACCCGTTCCAACCCAGCTGCGGATATTTATGGGATTGGGAGTTTTTTGAAGGCAAAACATTGGGGTTGCTCAGGAGCACTACTCATTGACGCACGCAGTAAGTCACACCATGCTCCAGCCCTGATTGATGACCCGGAGATTGAAAAACAAGTCGACCAATTGGCAACTCATGGTGGGCCATTACAGGGAATTATTTAAAACGGTCTGATTTTTCGAAGCTTCAATTCTGACGGTTTTTTGAACCACTATTTTGCCCGTGTGGCAAAGAGAACCCCACATGAGTGAACTCGGGACAGTCCCCAGTTCCATCGAGGGCTGTCCCGAGAGTTTATGATCCACGAAGAACCGCGGCGGTTCGCACCGCAAAAACCTGGGACAGCCCCCATGCGGGGACAGTCCCGGACTTGCTGCTATCAACAATTAACCTAACGTCTACAGATAAGAAATACACCTGCTAATAGCAGAGTCACTCCAAGCATCCTCTTGAAATCAATTGGAATACCACGCATACCTAACAAACCATAGTGATCCATCACCATTCCAGCTGTTAACTGCGAAACTATCGTTAAAGCCAGAACAGCAGTTGTCCCGATACGTGGCACCCCCACAATCGTCATAGCCACAAAGAATGCGCCAAACAACCCACCGGTTAATTGCCACCAATCCGCATCGGGAACACGTCTGAAACTTCCTTGCCCACTCGCAAGTGAGACCAGAAGGAGAACCATAGTTCCAACAGCAAAAGAGACAGTAGCCGCTTCCAGAAAGCCGGTCTTTTCTGCTAACCGAGCATTAATTGAAAGTTGCACTGCAATCGCAACGCCACCAATAGCCATGAGGATAATAAGGACGAGATTCGACATTATCTAATTTTTTCACTCTGTCTCTGACAGTCAAGACAAAATGGGGATTCAGGACGTACATTCAGACGGGAATAGCCAATTGGCTCTTCACAACGGTGACATTCTCCATAGCGTTCCCGCTTAATCGCGAGTAAAGCAGCTTCGACAAGAACCAACCGTTGCATATGCCCAGTACGATTAGCCACAGCCATAGCCTGTTGTTGTAATGCATCCATTCTGGACAACCGCCCGATTGGCTGTTCCAGATCAACAATCTGGCTGCTCGCTGAGGATTCTGTGAGCAGCAGCCCCAACTCCTCTTTCAGTATCAACAATTTGTTCTGGAGTAAGATCTGCTGATCAGCCGTCAAGTCCTCCATCAACTGGTTCGTTGTCGCACCAGTTTTGAGACAACCTTAAACCCATCGGTTCCAGCTACTTTAACTAGCTGAAAAAGAGCTGTTTCGGTTGTGGTAATCACTGCACCAGCCTGGGCAGCTGTGCTGAGCGCATTTTCGTAATCACTCTTAAAACGAGAACTGACCGCATCCCTGACCAGGTGGACAATATAACCACGATCCAGCAGATCAAGAACTGTCTGAAAAACACAAACATGTGTTTCCATTCCAACGATCAAGACTTGTTTTGCCCCGCTATTTTCCAGGGCAGTCATAAATTTATCTTCGCCAAAGCAGCTAAAAGACATTTTCTCGATACAATCTTGTTCAGTTGCTCCATTTAGTTGAGCCACAGTATGACCAAGACCCTTCGAATATTGCTCTGTTGCAATAATCGGAAGTCCGAGAGATTTAAACCCTTCAACCAATAGATTGGCATTAAGAATCAGCTGCTTGTACAAATCCTGATTCATTGCCGGAACCAGCTTTTCCTGAACATCAATAACTACCAGAGCGGCTTTTTCAGCATCAAGCCAGAATTTATCTTTTATTTCAGCCATACTATTCTCCTTCATTTAGGTGTTATTCGTTCAGTATAGGGGCTTGTCGACCGAGTTGCCAACAAAAAAAACCGCCCCAACGGGGGCGGTAGATTTAATTCTACGCAGCAATTCCAAACTAATGATGCGCCTCTTCCTTATCAACCAGAAACGCCGGAAAGATCATGTTGAGGAAATAGAAGATAACAAATGGCGATACTGCAACCAGCAGTGCTCCTCCCAGGCCTTCCTTGAAGGTTTCAATGTCATGCGGAATGATCGGCATATGATAATGCATGAAGCCATTAAAGGTTAACGAGAAAGCCTGGCCGCCGATCACGACGTTCCAACGCATCATGAATACACCGAACAGCACCAGAATCGAGGCCAGGGCGGCACGCCGGACGGTCACTCCGGGAATCAGCAGCATGATAAACGGCAGGATATTACCGATCCCGTACTGGAGGATAAATATATTGACGTAATCGTGCTCGAACAGGACGTTGCGTAAAATATCCCAGGATTTCACCGCTGTATAACCGCGGAAGATCATGTCGAGAGCCTCCAGCGTCAGTGCAAGGGTCATGAAGATCAGCAGATACTTGGAGGTCATCTTGACCTCATGTTCCTGCACACTGCGCAGATGATCGTAATCAACTACAGAACTGCCATGAGCGATGCCATCGGGCAGGAAATAATTCTTGCCGCGCCTGGCGGCCCATTTGCGCAATCCCATAAAAAGATAGTAGCAAACGATACAGAGAGCAATTCCCGAAACCACTGCTGAACAAATGAAGATAACCGGCATCAGCGGGGTCATCCAGAGAGCATTGGCTTTAACCGAGCCGAAGATAAAACCGGCATATCCGTGGAGAAAGCAGGCGACCGGAATACCGAGGCCAGCGAGGAATTTGACTGCTTTGTGATCCGCGCCAAGGGCTTTTTTCGAGGTGTCCATGGCACCAAGGGAGATCAGTTTGTAGATTCTCAGCAGTATGCCCTCATAGGCGCTCCGGTCGGTTTTTGCCGAGAGCCGATGAATCGAAGAGACAATGAACTCGCGATAGACAAACCAGATCTCAGCGGCAACGATACAGGCGTAGGCCATAAAGACGATGCCAAAGGCCGATATTGCCGAGGTGAAATGCGGCGTCATCAGCACGTTTATACCGCGCAATGGTTGCATCAGATGCAACAACAATGGCAGCATTGCCACCGGTAGCAGGGCGAAGGAGAAGACCAGCGCGAAGCGGGCAATTTCCTTGAGCTTCTCGACCCCAAACACGTGGTAAAGCGAGGAGAGGACGAAGGCGCCAGCAACCAGGCCGGTCATATAGGGATAAAGGACGATCTGGATCGCCCAGTAAACATACTCGTTGGGCAGGACAAAGAGATCCTTGACAGTCCAGATTTCGCCGTGTACAAGCATCGGGGCAAGTTGTTCAACCATGGCTAATGTACCTCCTTGCTCAAACCGATGTAGTAGACATTCGGTTTGGTACCATATTCGGCACGCAAAACCCCGACTCGCTGGTTCAGTACCGCTTTGGCGACCGGATCGTTGGGATCACGCAGATTGCCGATCTGCCGCGCACCGAAGGGGCAGGCCTGGGCACAGGCGCTGTTGCCGCCATTGCTGATGCGGTGATAACAGAAGGTACACTTGTCGGCAACCTTCGCTACGGGATGGAAAAAACGCACTCCATAAGGGCAGCCCATGATGCAATACCCGCAGCCGATACACCAGGTACGGTCAACCAGCACCACGCCATCAGCGGTCTGATAGGTCGCTCCGACCGGACAGACCTGAACGCAAGCCGGGGTTGAGCACTGGTTACAAAGCTTGGGGACAAAAAAAGCCTGGGTAATATCCTCATCCGGGATCTTCTTCATACCCGAGGCATTCTGATCGATCAGCTTGCTGGTAAAACCGTTGAGTGCCCCCTTTGGCGTATCCGCATTCACCTTACCATCCTTGGTAATAACATAACGTTCAACCCAAGTACGGGTGACATTGGCATCCAGCGGAATATCGTTTTCAATCTTGCAGGCCTTGACACACATGCCGCAACCGACACACTTCAGGGTATCGACCAGAAACCCCCAGCGCAACTCGGGGTTCTGCGCCAGAACCTCCCCGGGATCGAGTAGTTCCAGAGCCGACATCGAAACCACAGCTCCAGAGACAAATACGGCGGTACTTTTTAAAAAATCACGTCTCTTCATGGCTTACATATCCTCCAGACTCGGGTTGTGCGGATTGTGACACTCAACACATTCGATGCCAGCATTGTGTGTTTTCGGATCGATGCCGGGGAGGTCATTGCGCTGACTGGATGGCATGTAGAGCTCGAAATGACAGCGTAGACAGAGATCACGACTGCGATCGATGCTCAACTTTTCTGGATCCTCCGGGTGATTGAAGGCCGCACCGTGGCAGTCTTCGCAAGAGATAATGCCGTGACCTGAATTGACAATACTTTCACTGTTCTCTGTGTGGCACTCTGCGCAGTAAGCCGTTCCCTTATATTTGGCAGGAAACTCTTTCCATTCCTGCTCATTGCTCAGACGGTGAAAACCGAAAGTGTAGCCACGCTCCTGAATACCGAAATCCGATGGTACGTAGAACATCCTGAAAATCAGAATGCAGGCTACGAGCCCGATGACCACATAAAGAGGTCTCCACACATGTCCTTTCACAAGTTTCTCCTTTTCAACAATTTATCAAATCCAAAACAGTGTTTGTTATTATCTGTATCTTGAGTTATTTTGTCAACATCATTCTAGCAAAGACATAACCTAGATAACTAGTTAATAACAAACATCATTAATTGAAATTTAGCTGAAAAAATTGTGGGTAAAAAATATTAAATTTAAATATTCCTAGTAATTTAGTAAACTTTAAACTATATATAGAATACTGTTATAATATAACAACATCGTCCGACCACAGAGGGTTTGCTATGGGTGTCGAAAAATATTCTTTCGAGCGACAAATCCAGGAACTTAACGAACAAGTCAGGCAGCTTAATCAGCGCGTCACCCAGCTTGAGAGCAGCATGACAGAAGAAGCTGTTGCCAAGTCGATCCAACTGAGTCGGCAACCCGTACAACAACCAGCCAAAGAAGATATGTTGCCGACAGGGGCATCGCTTCTGGTCGGCAGCAGCTCTCTGCTGCAGCACATCTCGGCAGTCTGCTTTCTGCTGGTCGCCGCCCTTGGACTACGTGCCTTGACTGATAACGGCCTGCTTGAATTAGAGGTCGGTACCGCTCTCGGCATAGGCTACGCGGCAGCCCTGATCATTGGTGGCTACCTGCTCTACCGCAAAAACAAGAGCATGGCTCCGATATTCACCACCACTGGCAGTCTCCTGATGTTCAGCGTACTGGTTGAGACCTACACCCGCTTCGCTTCGCTTCCGGACGAACTGGTCTATATCATGTTGGCCGTAACCGGTATCGGCATGGCGGTCATCAGCTATATCAACAAAGCCGCCGTACCAATTATTATCGGAACTCTGGGGATGTGTGCGGCCGCCGTCGTCATCGATTACCCTAACCCCTATTTCCCCTACCTGGGCTTACTTCTCTGGATTTCCAACATCCTCGGTTTTTTTGCTACGCGCTTGAAACGCTGCTCCTGGTTACGCTGGCTGTTGTTATTCACGACACACTTTATGCTGCAGATCTGGGGATTAAAATTGAGCGGCTTAATGAATCACGGTGGCTCAGCCGAGCACTTATCGCCTAACTGGTTTATCCCGATCATCACTCTGATCGGCGCTACCTTCGTGATGATTTCACTCTTCGGCATTATCCGCAGCGGCGATGAAAAAATTTCCAAGTTTGACTTCTCTCTTCCAGTGATCAATGCCGGCTGGTGCTACGTCGCGGGCATCTATGCCTTAAAAGACCCAACCCTGTTTGGCGCTCCAGCTGCCGCAGCGGCCATTGTTCACTTTGCCCTGGCTTATTGGCTTTCCAGACGACAAACAAGCAATGCTCAAGGCACCAATACTTTCATGGCTGGTGGCCTGATCTTGGCCTGCCTCTCTCTACCAGCATTGCTTGGCAATATATTTCTTCCTCTACCAATCCTGTCCGTACTGGCAATTGCAACGTGCTATTTTTCATATCGCTGGTCAAGTGGCGGAATGCGCATAACATCCTATCTGTTACAAGTTTACGTCAGTGTAATTTTTAGCATTGAATTTATTGGGGGAATTGACGACCAGCAACGATCCCCTGCAATTCTCATCGTGGTCTTAATCTGCAGCATGATCGCCTTGGGGCACTACTACTATGCGCGGCGCACCAAACCTCCGGAGCGTTCCCAGATTTTCAGTCATTATGACAAAAGAGATCAATCTGCCCTGTTACCGCTTTTTTCCGGGTTAACAAACTCCTTCTTCACCTGCATGCTCCTCGCATATTATGCTTTGCAGCATTATTACCAAGAAGACATGACCTTCGCATTGATCGGAACCCAGTCGATCATTATAAACCTTGCTGCAATTTTCATAATGATACGGGCTTTTTTCAACGATAATACTGAGCTACGAAATGTCGCAATCTTAGTCCTGGTGATTGGTGGTAGTAAGGTTTTTATCATCGATCTGTTCAGAATCAGCGGTGCATGGCTGGTTTGCAGTATTTTTACTTTCGGCATCGCAGCAGCACTTGCATCACTGGTTTTGGCACGCTGGAGAACCGGACCCTCCGACCAGCGCCAGCAGTCGGAACCAGTCATCAACGAACCAGAGATAGAGGGATGACCTACCCCATCCAACTTCAAGTTAAAAAGGCCCTGCTGGCATTTCGCCAGCAGGGCCTTTCTGATCTCTTGCCAGGGACAAACCGCCTGACTCAGCACAATTTCCAGTTACCACCCAGCTGGTTTATCTATAGATTCCAGCACCGGTAAACATTGAGGTTCCAGGGATACGGCGAATATAGGTCTCCTTGACCCTGGGTGCAGTACTACCCGGTTTTGGCCACATATACTCAACCCAACCCTCACCCTGAGTTCCTGCGACAACAACAAATTCAACAAAAAGCATCTTGGGATCTTTAGGGTTCTTGTCAGGAGTGCTCAACAGACTCTTCATTTTCATCAATCCCGGCATCATCGGGTGGGCGAGCATCTTTCCTTTCAGATCCATGACAAAAACGTAGGAATCCTTCCAGACAAACTTTCCATCTTTTTTGGAAATTTCTGCTAGAGCCGCGTCCTTATCCTGCAGGATCATTTCCGCTGCTTGTTTGCTCTTTTCGATACATTCAGCGACTGTAGCACCATTTTCATCGGCATAAGAGATGCCGCTGAAAACGACCAAAGCAACTAGCACAAAAAATAATGTCAGTAATTTCTTCATAGTTTCCTCCCTTCGGATCAATTAGAGGATAATCGCCCACAGTTAATAAGCTTCTGTTTAGTCTACATCTCACCCATTAGCATTTTCAGAACTTCCGGATCTTCTTCCTCTTCTGCCAGAATAGTATGGCAGGTGTCACAATCCATCGAAATGACTTCTCCACTTGCGGATTCATGTTCGTCATTGTGGCAGCGGAAGCAGCCAAGCTCATTCGAGTGGCCGATATTACTACTATAGGTGTCCCACTGAATACCCATTTCCGGGAAAACATTTTCTACGTAGGCTGCCTGTACTCCAGCAATCGCCTTCTCAACCATGGGGCGGTTATTTGCATAGATATCGGCATAATTATTTTTATAAAAACTGGTTAAACTCGTCGCAATTGCGGTGCGCGCCTCATCCTGAGTTTTATACTCTACAGAAACAATCTTCATAGCCTGCTGCTTGATATAAGGCAAGTCAGTCGGAATATCATTTGTCAGAAACTTACTATCAATAGCCGGAGCTGCTGGCAGATAAATATGGCTGGGGCGGTTGTGGCAATCGATACAATCCATAACCCGTTCCTGAAGATTGGTTGCCGCAGCAATTTGTTCATCTGCCTCACTGGATCGATAAATAATTTTTTTGCCATTTGCAGTTTTTTGTGAAACTTCTGGAATAATGTTCCGCTCCCAGTCCGCAGCCGTGTATACAATTTCGTTTTCCGGTGCAACATGCCAGTGAATGCCATGGGAGCCTGCAGCCCGATCCCCGGCACTGCCAATCTTCAACAGCAAAACCGTCTGCACATGGGTGTTCTTTTCATCTTCAAGATATTTATCCTTAATAACCAATTTGTCACCGTGAAACTTTTCCGGGCGGTGGCACTGTTCGCAAGTATCACGAGCCGGTCGTAAGCCGTGTACCGGGGTCTCGATCGGTCGGGAAAAGGTATCTGCAACCACTGCATAGAGTTGCCGAGCCCCGGAAATTTTTGATTTGACGAACCAGGAAGCCCCGGAGCCAATATGGCACTCAACACAGTTTACACGTGAATGAGCCGAATTCTGATAGGCCGTATATTCTGGAGTCATCGGCACATGGCAAACCTCGCCACAAAAGGCATTAGACTCCATGTAGTGATAACCACTGTAGCCCAGCACAGCAAAGACAAACAGGTTGATGCAAGTCAGGAAGACGCCGAGAAAAACCAACTTGCGGATTTTGTCATAGCTGGATTCATCCGCCAACTTGTCGCGAAAGTAAGCCAGAGTGAACAAGCTAACGTCCTCTTTTCCTCTGGCAAAAAACAGACCGAAAAAGATCAGCACCAAGCCGCCAATAAAGGCTGGCCCGAGGATCATGTAGATAAAACCGGCAAAATATGGATTAGGGATGTGGAAAATCAGATCGTAAAGCACTGCTCCCACCAGAAACGGGAAAATAATGGTTACTGCCATTGCCCCCAGCAGGGCAACCCGGCTGTGCGCAATGCCCCGGAGAAAAGCCTTTGGAATATCACTGAGTGTTGTTGCCATCGATATTTATTCTCCTTTGGACAAATGTTGATAAAACAACAAATCACCAAGCTAATTTTGCCACGCAGCGGATAGAAACTTTCACTTGCATGTCTGTTTATAGAAGTTTAATCAGAAAATTAAGACGGCAGAAAACCTAGCATTTCAGTAAAGAACTGTCAATAGCAATCAATAGGACTTCACGGTAACTTCGTTCTTAAGCGAGCACACGCATGACACAGAAGATTTTTTGTCATTTTTAAATAATCAGGAACTGAATGGACACTTATATAGTGAGTTGTCGCATCTTTTGCGCCACACTGGAAACTCCTCTGGATTTGCTAAACTCAACGGCGAAGCGTCTGAGCCTTGAGATAACCTCCAATCCATAGCCCGTACGTATCCGACTGCAATCCTCGTCAAAACGCCAGTCGATGTATATAGTGGCAACTTTAGGATTGAGATTTTTAGCCCATCCACAATCGCCTGTTAGCCACACATCCGGCAGCGGGTGATAGTTTTGCATCAGTTCCCGATAGCGAGCATCTTTGGATGGCACAGCGGGTCGAACCTGGATTTCTGTTAAACTCACTACTAAATTCTTCGAGTATGAAGGTTTTTTTATTCTCAATCCATTACGTATGCATAAAGCACAAACTATAGGCGGTTTCTGAGAATACGCATGACCAGAACCCCCAGAATAGTCAGTACCAGGCCGACAAACACGAACAGATAACCGATAGAATGGCCTTCTCCCAACCCCCACAGGTCTTTGCCTTTCATTAGCAGGATAAGACCAACTCCACAGAAAGTAGCCACGCCACCGATAATATAAATACCGATTGCCAAAATTGACAAGATCAGTTCTTTATCTATCATAATTTACCCGCACATAAAAGTAAGGGACGGCCAAATGGCAGCCCCTTACGGCTATCTACACTACTCAAGTAGAAACACAAAGCTGCCCACCGCAAGCAGCGGGGAATTGAAGCCACAGCGATTAAACGTGATGTCCGCCAGCAATGAAAGCATACACCATCAGAAACAACAACACCACGCCGGTAAACAGAGCCAGGAAGCCAAACCCCTTGATAAAGAAGTCGTAGATAACGCCACTCGGCTTTTCCTTGATGTACTGATCAAGGATGCCGGCTTCTTCATAACGTTTCCATTGGTCACCACGTTCCTCGATAAACTCTCCTTTGGGCAACTCGCCATTGAAGATAACAAAGTCCATCGGGAATTTCTCTGGCCGCCCATGGGTGTTGAAGAAATGGACGGTAAAAATGAAGCCGGTCGCCAACAGTGCTTCATCCGAATGAATGATTGTTGCCACATTAAACACCCAACCCGGCAAGGCGGCACCAAAGAACTCCGGAAACCAGAGCATCAGGCCAGAACCACCGATGGCAAACATCCCCCAGAAGACGGCAATAAAATCAAACTTTTCCCAGTAAGTCCAGCGATCAAAACTCGGCTTAGGACCAAGGAACAAAAACCAGCGAACCATTGCAGTGATATCTTCAATATCCTTCAGATTTGGACAAAGTGATTCCGGACCAAACAATCTCTGGAAAAACTCAGCAGGATACTGAAGTTTGTAGAACAGGAATTTGGCACTCATAACTATTGCACTGGCAAAGTAGACAAACGTAATCACCGCTCCAATCCGATGCAACAGACCAGCATTTGCAGCGCCACCGTAAAAATCCATCATTAAGATAGCCCACTTCTGATCTGCAAACTTAAGAGGAATACCTGTCAGGGACAACAGCAAAAAGCTGGTGATAACCAGGATGTGCAGGATAATATGAACCTTGGTAAAACGCCGATAAATTTTGTGTGCATCCTTAATTTCATGATGCGTTCCAGCAATCAAAGCCCGTTTTTTTTCACGATTCTCCGCAAATCCACGGAACATCCAGAGGAGGGTATGCACCCAAAATACCGCAAAGGTTCCTAACAGTAACCCTGACATAGTGATGTAAGTATAAAAGAGAATCGGGTAATTTTCTTTGTCCTTCATGTTCCCATGCGGATAAAATTTAACAAAAAGCGGGGAGGAATTTTCGTGGCACTGTCCACAGGTTGCGACCAGGTTATCTGGGTTTATGCTGGATCGCAGATCATCATGCGGCAGGATATGGTGAGCCGTATGGCAGTCGGCACAACCGGCAACCTTATCCGGAAAACCGAGACGATAATTTTTCCCGTGATAGCTTTCCAAGTAGGTTTCAACGGCAAGGTGAGTGACACCGTTTTTCTCCATCAACTCTTTATCAGCATGACACTTCAGACAGACGTTGGTATGGAAAGCACGAAAACCATGATCGCTCGGGTCACCAATTTCGTTAATCGCGTGCAGATTGTGGCAGTCGATACAGGCCGCTGAATCCATGTTGCCAGCCTGCAGTGCCGTGCCATGAACCGATTCATGGAATTCGGAGTAGGCATCATCGTGACATTCGGCACATTTCTGCACCGCAATGCGTTTGTCCCCTTTCCAGGCTGTTTGGCTGTGGATCTCTGAGTGGCAAGTGGCACACTCAATATCGTTCAATTTATGGACACTGGAGTAGTGTTCCGCTGTCTCTTTTTTGTGGCAGCGTACACACTTTACAGGCCCAGGCATTAACGTGCCTTCCATGTGAAGATCCAGATCAACCAGTTCTACATGACAGGCAACACAGCCATTGGCTCCATGAACCGAGGTAGAAAACTCCTCCGCAGAGATAACATCATCGTGACATTCCAGACAGGTTTCTGGTGAAGCTACCAGCTCTTGAGCTACAGCCTGTGAACCGCAGAGAACGGCCAACAAAAGCACAGAATAGAACAGAAACTTACGCATCGAAACTCTCCTTGAAAATATCTTTCGAATAAAACTGAAAAAAGGCGCTGGGGCACCTCCTGATTGCTTTATTAACTGTACGAGTGGCATCATTCAGTCAAAAAATATTACCGCAAACAGAAGGCGTTAAACGCTACAGATGTATATTTTTATCATACAGGGCGGACACTACCCTCATCATAAAATTATTGCAACATAAAATCCCTTAAAAATGGTGAAAATAGCTATTAACTATCTGAAAAGAACGGTAAATTTAAAACATTACGCTGCTGCCGCTCGTATACAATATACAAAAAAAGGCGACCCAGATTGGGTCGCCACTTTTATTTTGGATAAAAAACCAGCCTATTTAGCCAACAGCTCAAGAACCTGATCGGTGAAAGGATTGGCAAAAAGAATAATCATAGCCACAACAAAAACGTAGATAGCCAGAGACTCAACCATTGCCAGACCAATCATCATAGTGGTCAAAATTTTACCGGAAGCACCGGGATTACGTGCAACACCTTCACAAGCACCTTGAATTGCATGTCCCTGACCAATACCGGTACCAATAGCCCCAAGACCCATACCAATACCAGCTGCCATCACACACCAAGCAAAAAACTCCATTTTTTTCTCCTTTTGTTATAAAACTAAGATTAATTGTTCCTAAACAATATAGGACTGACTTCTCACACGCGTGTGAAGTAAAAAATTATGTCGCGTTTTAGGCTGAAGGCTATGAGTTAAAAAATTTCGCCCTGCCTACAATCTAAAAATCTTCCGCCTAGCATCCAGCCTTTAGTGAGCCTCTTCCAAAGCGCCTGCGATATAAATCATCGCCAGCAAAGTAAAAACAAAGGTTTGAATAAAGGCAATTAATACCCCCATCAGCATCATTGGAATTGGCAGAAATAATGGCACCAGAGCCAGGAAAATCATCAGGACAACTTCATGTCCGTACATGTTACCAAAAAGACGTAAAGACAGGGAAAGTGGTCGCGCCAGATGGCTGATCAATTCGATAATAAGCATTAAAGGAGCCAGCCAGAGAATCGGCCCCATGAAATGCTTGATATAGCCGAAACCATGTTTTTTGATTCCAACAACATGGGTCAAGACAAATACCGTTAAAGCTAACGCAATATTTGTATTAAGATTAGCGGTCGGAGGATAAAAACCAGGAATCAGGCCAAGCAGATTGCACACCAGAATAAACAAAGCAAAAGTGGCAATCAGAGGGAAATAAGCCTTCCCCTCTTCTCCCATCGTTTCTTCAATCAAACCCTCGATACCGCCAACAACAGCCTCCATAAGATTCTGCACTCCAGAAGGAACGAGAGTCAATGACCGGGAAGCCAGGAAAGAAACGACAATCAAGATGGCCATCACTAACCAGGTGTACGTGACATGCTCACCTACACGCAGGTGCAGCTGCTCCGTAATCCACTGCAGAAACAAAAAGGGATGGGTCATGGGCTAAACTCTCCTCTATTTTTTGAATACCTAATAAAGTCGCTTGATCGTTGTAATAAAAAGATTTATCACGATCACTGAAAGACCAGCAGACAGTGCCAGAGGATGGATACCACCGCGCACCATGAGCAAATAAATTGAAATCGAGATAAACAGCAAGCGAAACAAGTAATTCAGTTTATAGCTTTTCTCCGCTGCGTGTGGTGGGTTGTTTAACACTTTTAACAACGAACGCCCCATCCAACGATAATTGATGATGACGAGAACTCCACCAGCGAGAACCCCGACAGTCACCGACAATGACTGCCAAAACAAACTCAACAGAACCAGGACAATCAGGATTATCCAGTTACGGAAAGCCAACTCGACGAGTAGCTGATCATCCTTTTGATTCATGATCTCGATGCGGTTGCTCTTCCAGTTGCTGACGCTTTAATTCTCGCGTTGTCAGGATATAAACATTACGAAAACCAGCAATAATACCGATTAATAACATGATCAGAGTGAACATTGGAGAGGTATCCAACCACCGATCCAGATAGAACCCCATTGCCAGACCAATAAGCATCGAAACAACCAGGGAAATACCAATACTTGATAAAAAACCGAGACTCTTAAATAATTGCCGTTTTTCTTCATCCATCAGGAGGTCACCAAATAGCGGGAACTACCGTAAAAGCGGGTTCTAAGTACCACAGAGGTATTAAACGAGTCAAGGTAGTTTCTCTGAGCAACAAGAATATGAATAGTATATTCCGGTAAATTCTCTGCCGCAAGCGATTCGTCGCATTAGTCCCCTCTATAGATAAAAAACGCCCCAGATCCTCTGGGGCGCACAAGATAAATATTTTTATAATTTAATTTCAGGCTTTCGTCATCTGTACCAAAGTCAAATTGTCACCGTCAGGCATTAACTGCTGAACTCCAAGCACGGTAAAGTTGTATGGGGCAAAAATCAACCCTTGCGGGACAGAATCACTAATAAGAGCCTTACCAATGGTCGATCCGGTTACACTGGTCAATTTGAGCTTGTCACCATCTGCAATCCCGGCCACCTTGGCGTCCTCTGCGTTGACTTTGAGAATCCCTTCTGGCTCTACTTCCAATGGCGCCGGTGCCCACGTCGAAGTCGTTCCAAAATGACCTACCGAAGTACCAGTCAATAATTGCAGCCCGTCGGCACCGTTGCCTGCGGTGATCAATTGATACCTGAGGCTTTGATCGGCAACCTGTGGCAGATTTAGTAAATATGTGTTGCGATCATCGTCAAGAAAATCAGCCCCAGCATACAGAGAAGTTAACTCACTGACTTCATTAAAGATGTCAACTTTATTAAAGGTAACCAAGGTTTTATTCAAGCGCCCATAGAGCTCAGCAAAAATTTCCCAGTCTTCGCGACTTTTTCCAACCGGACGGACTGCTTGATTAAAACTGCGCACGCTGTGATCAAGAGAGGTAAAACTACCCGATTTTTCAGCATAAGAGCTCCCGGGCAAAACAACTGTTGCCAGGCGGGTAATTTCTGAGGGGAAAATATCCTGAACAACCAATACTTCGACTTGTTTTAAAGCCTTCATCCAACGGCTGCTGTTAGGAAAACTCTGTGGGTTAGTCGCTGCCAGATAAAGAAAACGAACCGTACCCGCCTCGATCTCCTGCAAGATACCCTCGGCATCAAGCCCGCCATCAGGAAGGTCACATTTCCATGCTTTAGCAAATTTTTCTTTACTATCAGTATAGGGTTGGAATCCAGGTAGATTTTCTGGATAAACACCCATATTGAGAACCCCCTGCGTATTTCCTTTTTCATCCAGAGGGAAGAGACCGCAGTTGTTGTTTAAAGCGCCGCTGAGAATGGCCAGATTGGCAACAGCTGCCGCTTTTGAGGTGCCGAATGCCGACTTGCAAATATCAGAGCCAAAGATAACCGCAACATTTTCTGCCTTGCCAATAATATCTGCAGCTTGTTCCAAAGCCTCGCGACTGAGCCCCGTAGCTTCAAATACTTTTTCCAGATCAACCACAGCCAGATCAGCTTTTAGCTCATCCAGATTAAAAACTGTCCGCTTTAAGTTATCTTCATCAATATGACCTCGATCCAGCAGAAGCCGACCAAGTCCACTTGCAAGGGCTATTTCACTCCCCGGCTTATAGCTGAGCTGGCTATCGGCAAACTGGGTCAGATGAATCTGGCGCATATTGGCAATAACCAGCTGACCGCCATTGCGTCGAACCGCATCCTGTATTTTCCAATCAACGGCTGGAGCTTCCGCCGAAGGATCAGCGCCGAAGACGAGAACTGCATCAGCATTACCAATAGCTTCCATCCGGTTACTGGCACCATGCAAACCAAGCCCTTTGTCAAGCGCCTGCAACGCCCGCATTGCACCAAAACGAGCCTCAGTATCAATATTATTACTCCCGATCGCCGCTCTAAAAAGCTTTTGGAACAGGTAATTTTCTTCGTTGGTCAAGCGGGGAGAAGAAAAACCAGCAACGGCAGCAGAGCCACTCTCCTTCTTGATTCTCTCAACTTCTGCGACAACCCTCTCCAGAGCTTTGTCCCAGGAAACTGGTTTTTGCTCAACAGTCGGTTCAATTAAACGCCTTTTGTTATTAATGTAACCATAGCCAAAGAAACCACCAACACAGAGAGTGCCATTATTGGTTGTCCCTTCATCATCAGAGGTCACTCGCAAGACCTCATTGTCCTTAACATTGAGATCGATCTGGCATTGGCTCGGGCAATAGGTACAGATGGAGGGAACCTTATTCAGCGCCCAAGGACGTGCCTTAAACTTGTAAGGCTTGGAGATCATGGTGCCGGTTGGACAAACAGCAACACAGTTTCCACAGTAAGTGCACTTTTCAACTTTTTTATCGATGAAAGCCCGATCGCCCTTATCGTTAACAAACAGGGCATCGGCGCCAATAATTTCATGGCAAACTTTGACACATTTTTCACAGAGGATACAGCGATTTGGTACCTGCTGGATCAACGGCCAGTGATTGATTGTTGCCGGATTGACATCTTCTGCTTTGAATTCCTGATGTGTCACATCCAAATCATAGCAGACATCCTGCAAATCACACTCACCACCGGCATCACATACCGGGCAATCGAGGGGATGATTCACCAGAATCAATTCCATGATCTGTTTACGGCTGCGGGTCAGTTTTTCTGACTGCGTGGTTACATTGATACCCTCTTTAACCGGGGTATTACATGCAGTCATAGGACGGTCAACTCCCTCTATTTCCACAGCACAAATCCGGCAGGCACCCGTCGGCGAAATTTTTTCTAACCAACAGAGGGTTGGAATACGAATATCCACTTGCCGAGCGGCCTCAAGAATTGTTGTGTCCTTGGGAACGCTTACCGACTTACCGTCTATCGTCAGGTTGACCATATTATCTTCACCTCGAATGCGGGCTGTTTTGTCCTGGACAATGAAAATCTGCCCTTACATACAACCTTTGTGATGTTTTTATATTTTAAATAGCAATCATCGAAACGCGGTAACAGCGCAGACAACGTTCAGCTTCCAGCACTGCTTCACTGTCAGTAAAACCAAGCTCAACTTCGTTATAGTTTCCGGCGCTGGCTCGCTCTTTACCATGGATTTCATGCTGTTCAAACCGTTGCACAGCATCAAGCCAGGGAACCTTTTCATCTTTATCGTAGACACCCAGACTGGTCAGAATATCTTCATGGAAATCTTCATCGGTCAGATAAGCTTCCCCCTCATCCAACCAACGCTGAATCACCTTAGCGGCACGGTGGGCATTACCCACACAGGCGACAACTGTCAGGGGACCAATCTCCGCATCTCCCGATGCAAATACGCCATCCATATCAGTCAGAAGAATCCGTGACAGCGGGTTTCCCATACTATCGCTCAGGTCACGATCCGCTCCATTCTTCAATGGAATATACTTGGTGACAACCGTATTCCAGCGGGTAATCTTTATTCCAGTCTCCTCAGTAATAAAAGAGAGGTCAGGATCCTGGCCAATAGCCGGAATCAAAGTGTCACACTCAACAATGAACTCACTACCTTCAATAGGTTGAGGACGACGACGACCAGAGTCATCAGGCTCTCCCAATTTCATTTTTAAACATTCTACTCCAGTAACCTGGCGCTTTTCGTTAACAATAATTTTTTTCGGCAACACCAGAAATTCAAACTGAACACCTTCTTCCTCGGCACCATCGATCTCCCAGACATCTGCCGGCATCTCATTGCGAGTTCGGCGATAGAGTAAAATCGATTCTTCAGCCCCCTCACGCAATGCCACCCGGACACAGTCAATCGCAGTGTTACCACCACCGACGACACAGACTTTCTTACCCATACCGGTCGGCTTACCCAGATAAGCATCCCTCAGGAATTCAATCCCCCCAGCAAGGAAGCCGTGGTAACCCTCATCCTCACCCTCAACACCCATTGGCTTCGACTTGTGTGCCCCGGGGGCGAGAAGAACAGCATCAAATTTGTCTTTCAGTTCCATCAGACTGATATCTGTTCCAACTCTAGTATTATAAATGATTTCAACGCCCATAGAACAGATGATATCAATATCACGCTGCAGGATATGGCGTGGCATCCGGTAGGCCGGGATACCAACAGCAATCATCCCACCCCCAAACCCCTCGGGTAATGCCTCATAGATAGTGCAGGGATAGCCCTCAAGGGCGAGATAATAGGCCGCAGCTAAACCAGCGGGGCCAGCACCGACAATGGCAACAGTTTTGTCTTTCTTTGGTTTAGGTTGCATCGAAGGCTGATGATTATGTTTCCTCTCGTAGTCAGATGCAGTTCGTTTGAGAACCATGATATTGATTGGCTTATCAACATTAGCTCTGCGACAAGCTGTTTCACAGGGATGAGGACAAACCCGACCACAGACTGCTGGTAATGGCATACTTTCACGAATGACACTCAGCGATTCATCAAAACGACGCTCTTTTATTGCTTCGATGTAAGCAGGAATATCGATATGGGAGGGACATTTATCCTGGCAGGGAGCCGTCATTTTAAGTTTGTAGTCGACCGCTTTTTTCTCTTTGTTCTTCCCATGAATGTAAGCAAGGTAATCATCCCTGAAGTGCCTGACTGTATCAACAATTGGAATGGCTGAAGTCATACAGAGGGTACACTTACAATTCTGCAGCAATTCAGCAATATTCTCAATAATATCCAGATCGCTCTCTTCACCTTTTCCAGAAACAATCCGTGCCAGAGTATCCTGCATCACCCGGGTTCCTTTTTTACCGGGAGAACATTTAGCGCAGCAATAATCTTCTTGCACACGTTTGGCATACTCTGCCGCCATGGCAACAACATCAACATTGGGGTCTTTGAGAATCAACCCATCCCACCCCATAAAGGCTGAAATCTGCTTCTCACCATCAAAGGTGACCGGCAATTTCTTTTTGGCGACCTCAACCTCGGCATCACCGCCTTGGCGATTATCGATAACCTGTCTTCCCCAACTGGAAAAAGCAACCTGTGACAAACCGGCCTCCTATGACCTGCTTCGACCCTCCAAAAAAGGAAGGTCGAAAAACCCGTTAAAGGGTAGAATCACCAGATGTTCTGGCGGTTTTCAGTACTTGGAATCGTATACAGTATGCAGGTAGATACCATAAACAATGACTCTAAATCAAGGCTATTTTTTTCTCATAAAGGAAGGAAAAAGGGGCGGTAAAGGCAAGGAAAATCAATTTGTTAGATTGAAAGATCCCCGATTGTCTTACTCCCTCCAGGGAAGAGCTGGCGGTTCATTTTCAATCAGCCAGACTCCCGGTTTTGTCAACTTTTCTTGAAACAACCGCCACTGCTGTTTCCAGCGCCATTTCTTGATCCGACTTGAGGGCAAACGATAATACTCCATTTCATATACAGCATCAGCCTGCCCTTCATGTTTATACATATCAATGCTCAAGATATGACTGTCAACAACATGGAGATCTGCATCTTCCTGAAACTTGTCAAGAAATGCGGCACGGGCATCCGGTTGTACGTAAGCAGCTGCATTTGGATAATCAGACCAGCGCATCGATTCACTGAACCCCTGACTGATTTCAGCTAACCCGGGGCCAACATCGACCGTGCCAAGACAGGCATTTAAAAGCAGGCACAGCAGTAATAAAGTGAACAGATTGCGCATAAAATTCCTTATAGCTGGACGACCAAAGTTTAACTTTGCCCCTTGGTACCATTTGCCTTCAACTGGGAAATAGTCGATCCATAATCAGAAGCACCAAACACAGCACTTCCTGCGACAAAAACATCCGCACCAGATCTGGCAATCTGTTCAATATTGTCAACCTTCACTCCACCATCAACCTCTAATTCAATCGGCAGGCCAAGAGCATCAATGTGACGTCGCAGTTCGGCGATCTTTGGTAAACTGCTCTCTATAAAGGATTGTCCACCAAACCCGGGGTTGACCGTCATCAACAAAACCAGATCCAATTCAGGCAGAATAATATCCAGAACAGAAAGAGAGGTCGCCGGGTTCAAAGATACGCCAGCCTTTTTTCCCAACGATTTAATCAACTGAACAGTGCGATGCAGGTGTCTGACCGCTTCAGCATGAACAACAATAATATCAGCACCAGCCTTGGCAAAATCAGGAATATACTGATCCGGGTTTTCGATCATCAGGTGAACATCCAGTGGCAACTCAGTCACTGGCCGGATGGCATCCACCACCAAAGAACCAATCGTGATGTTCGGGACAAAGTGACCGTCCATGATATCAACATGGATATAATCAGCACCAGCGTGATCGATAGCTTTGATTTCCTCTCCCAAGCGGGAGAAGTCGGCTGAAAGGATTGAAGGGGCAATTTTAATCATAATTTTGTCCAATTTTGTATATAAGAGAGTATTCTGGGAGCAGGTTCTCGTTACTATGTCCCGAATGGCACCAGTTTAAGCAGTATCACAGTAAACTTGGGACGATCCCCAGACCCTTCGGGGGCTGTCCCGTTTTGCTGCTAGCGACTAAACTATCCCCGCCGTTGCAACCGGGCGGCAAAAAAAGCATCCATACCATTGTGTCGATGTGGGTAACTGCGCAAAGTCCCTTTGTCGGTGAACAAATCAACCCAACGTGACAAAACCTTCTCAGCTAGATTTTCCAACTCAAATTCAGGGTGATCCTCCAGAAAACTGTCAATAATTGCATCGGTTTCAATATGGCTGAAGGTACAAACAGAATAGAGCAATTTACCCCCAGGGCCGACCAGTGGGGCAATGTTTTCAAGAATCTGTCGTTGCAGAACTGCCAGCTCCTTGAGCTTGGCAGGGGACTTATTCCAACGCCCTTCCGGATTACGCCGTAACACCCCGAGTCCACTACAGGGAGCATCAAACAAAACCCGATCAAAGCTCTGCATCTCAAGAAAATCTGGAGGTTCCGTCAAATCCCACTGCCGAGCACCAATTGAAGAACATCCCAACCTTCGGGCTCCCTCTGCAATTAACTCCACCCTGCGGGGATATTTATCCAGGGCAATAATTTCTGCCTGATTGCTAGTCAACGCCACCAGATGAGTTGTCTTTCCACCAGGAGCAGCACAAGCATCCAGAATTCGCTGTCCAGAGTGAGGATCTAACAGATGAGCCATCAATATACTGGCCTCATCCTGAACTTGATACCAGCCGTCAGCGTCTCCCGGTAGCGGTTTTTCACCACGCTGGTCGATGGTCACACCCTCTGGGGCAAAAGAGCAGGAATGAGCCTGATGTCCGGCGGCAGCCAAAGCAGTCAAAAAATCCTCACGGTTTGTTTTCAAGCTGTTGACCCGCAAGGTCAAAGGCGGAGGTGTCGCCAGGCTCTCACCCAGAGCCCGCGCTGCAACATTTGGCAGCTGTCGCATCATCTCTTTGGCTAACCAGCCCGGCTGGCTGCAGACATGCTGCAGATAAGGCTTGATCTTTTCTGGAACAGGCCACGGGATATCAGCGCAGCCCCGATTGAGGGACCGCAGCACCGCATTTATAAAGCCCACCGCTGCATCTAAATGGAGTTCACGAGCTAGTTCTACCGTTGTATTGACCGCCGCATGAGCTGGAACCCGATCTAATTCGAGCAGTTGATAGGCACCAAGTCGCAACAGCGATAAAACTTCTGGCTGCAAGCGCTGCAAAGGCTGGTTGCAGAACTGCGTCAAAGCAAAATCGATCCGACCCCGCAAGCGAAGGATTCCATAAACCAACTCAGTTACCAGATGACGATCACGCAGATCTAATTTGGAGCGATCCAGTACGGTATCGAGCATCACATCAGAAAAAGCACCGTCAGTTACCCGCTGCAGGATTTCGTATGCTGCACGGCGGGGACTATCAGTCGGAGAAGATGACACCTAAACTGACATCCCTTCAAGTCGCCGGATTCGCTCTTCCATCGGAGGATGTGTTGAAAACAGTTTAGCAAATTTCTTCCCGCTCAACGGATTGACAATAAACATATGTGCCGTTGCTTCATTGACTTTCTGCATCGGCATACGCTGATTGGACATTTCCAGCTTACGCAACGCATTAGCCAGGTCATGCGGGTTACCACAGAGCTCTGCCCCCTTTTTATCGGCTCCATATTCACGAGAACGAGAGATGGCCATTTGTACCAACATGGCTGCGATCGGTGCCAGAATCATCATCGCGATCATAGCAATCGGGTTACGGTCTTCGTTGTCACGACCACCAAAAATCATCGCCCACTGCGCCATATGTGCCATATAACTGATGGCTCCGGCAAAAGTTGCCGCAATTGAACCAATCAGGATATCGCGGTTTTGCACATGAGCCATCTCGTGAGCCATGACTCCCTTCAATTCTGCCCGACTGAGAACCTGCATAATCCCCTCGGTTGCAGCAACAACTGCATGTTGGGGGTTCCGCCCGGTGGCAAAAGCATTGGGGGTTGGTTGAGGCAACAGATAAACCTTTGGCATGATGAGATTATTCTGCTGGCAGAGTTCACTGACAACTTCGTAGAGCTCACCGCTCTGAGTTTCCTTGCCGCGATACATCTTAATGACAACCTTGTCAGAGAACCAGTAGCTGCCAAGATTCATCACCGCGGCTATAATTAAGGCAATCAAAGCCCCACTCTGCCCGCCGAGAGCCCCCCCAGCAAAAACCAGCACCACGGTCATGAGAGTCATCAACATTACGGTACGCATTATATTCATTTTTTATTCCTTTATATTTTATTAACCAACTTGTTGCTGTTAAATCGAGAGACAGACCAAAGGTCAGTCCCTTTCCTTCTACACAATCGTAAGGGTGATTCATGAATCGCCCTCACCTGCAATCCAACCGGGTTCCCGTAAATAGTGGCTTACCACTGAGAAAATTCATTACTGCAAGCCGTTTTTTCCCCGGCGATTGCAGCTCACCAACAACCAACACTCCTGCCCCACAAGCAATTCGTACTCCAGTCTTATCAGCAGAAAGTATCGTACCAGGCTCACCGGACAAATCTGCCTCAACTGTCGTTGCGGAAATTTTGAGCACCTCTCCATCGAGATAAGTATAAGCACCAGGCCACGGATCAAGTCCCCGCACTTGGTTGTGTATTTCAATCGCCGTTCGTTGCCAGTCGATCAGTCCATCTTCCTTTTTCAGCATCGGGGCATAACAACTCAAAGCATCATCCTGCTTTTCTGCCGTCAATGTTTCGGCGCACAGTTGCCTTAGAGTTTCTTCCAGCACTTTTCGACCCAGCAGGGCAAGACGATCATGCAACTGTCCGGCAGTTTCATTCTCACCGATATCCAGACGGCGCTTCACCAGCATATCCCCGGTATCAAGACCAACGTCCATCAACATTGTCGTAACCCCCGTTTCGCTTTCACCGTCCATAATTGCCTTATTAATTGGTGCCGCACCCCGATACTTTGGCAACAGAGAAGCGTGAACATTAATACAGTGATAGCGTGGGATCTCGAGAACCGCTTTGGGTAAAATCTGCCCGTAGGCAACGACGACGATCAAATCCGGCTGCAATTCCTGCAACCCTGTCACCGCCACAGGATCGCGTAATTTCTGTGGCTGAAAAACTGGAATATCGTGATCAAGAGCCAGCATTTTAACCGGAGATGCTGTAAGTTTCTTACCCCGCCCTTTTGGACGATCGGGTTGAGTATAAACCCCGACCAGATTAATCCCGGAGGCAAGCAAACCCTCTAGTGTTGGCAGTGCAAACTCTGGTGTCCCCATAAAAACTGTGCGAAGGTTATCAGGCGTTGGCATTTTCGGCTTCCTTTTCCTTTAACATCTTCAGATATTTTTTTCTGAAGATGGAGCGTTTCAGAGGAGAAAGGCGATCGACAAACAACACCCCGTCAAGGTGATCAATCTCATGCTGCATACCGATAGCCAGTAACCCTTCTGCTTCCCGTTCATGAAAATTGCCATTGATATCCTGATAACGAAGCGTTGCTTTTGCATGACGTTTTACATTGGCCCAGTAGCCGGGGACAGAGAGACAGCCTTCTTCTTCCAGGGAATCGCCCTCTTCAGCAATAATTTCCGGGTTCACTGCGACCAGAAGATCGTTCGGCTCTTCACTTGTGGAACAATCAAGGATGATCAGACGCTGTAGAACCCCAACCTGCGGTGCAGCCAGACCGACTCCCGGAGCAGCATACATTGTCTCCACCATGTCATCAGCCAGTTGTTTGAGTTCGGTATTAAATTCAGTGACTGGGAGCGATTTTTGTTTTAATAATGATTCAGGGTAATGCAAAATTTCTCGCAAAGCCATATTCTTTCTCCGGCGATTGATCCTGTTCCAAGAAGGTTAAAAATAGAGATCTTCCTGAAGACTCAGTTCTCATTTTACCGCTTTAGCAGTTTTACAGTCAACAATCGGGAAACAGATTTGAAGTGGATTATGGAAACAGCAGTAGTTTTAAAGCAAACACCAATACCGTCACACTGACAACTTTTTTGATCCAGTCATGTCCTTTATCAACTGCCAATTTTGGTCCAACCATTCCTCCGATTGAATTTCCAGCAGCCAAAGCAAACCCGAGGAAATAATCAACCTGACCGTGATAGATGAAAACTCCGAGAGCAATGAAGGTGTAGGCAAAAATAACAAACACCTTAATGGCATTGATCCGAACCAGATCCAACCCATGAATCAGCAGAGCTGTGATAACCAGAAAACCGACTCCGGCCTGGACGAATCCGCCATAAATGCCGACGCCAAAGAAAGAGATCACAATCAGAATTTTTCGCCACAAGCCAAACTTGATATCTTCCTGCCGAAACCGCTTCATCGGGTCGATAGCGGTAAATATCAACACCCCAACCATAATCAAAGCCAGGGTCCGTTTGAATACCTGATCATCAAGGTTGATTGCCAGATTAGCTCCAACCCAACTTCCGAGCAGAGCTGGAGGAGTACAAAGTAGCGCCAACTGCATGGGTAGCATCCCGCGCTTACTGAAGCCGCGAATCGCAAAAATATTCTGACAAAAAATTGCAATCCGATTGGTGCCATTAGCAACCGAACCCGGCAAACCCATAAAAATCAAAAGAGGCAAGGTCAACAGGGAACCTCCCCCCGCCAGCGTATTGAGAATACCGGCAACGATACCGACAACAAAAAGTAACGGCAGTTGCCAAAAATATGGATCCATCAATTGATATCTCCAATTAACTCTTGAATCACCACCCCCGCCATGGTCATGCCAAACAGCGGGGGAAGATAAGATGAACTACCAAGAACCGGGTTTCGTTCACCGGCATCAGATCCGGTTAAAGGGCGGAATTCTTCGGTGGAATAAACCACCTTGATCCCCTGCTCAATCCCCTGCTTACGTAATTCTTTACGAATTTTTCGTGCCAATCGACATTTTTTTGTCCTAGAAATATCGTCAACCTCTATTTTACCTGGATCAAGTTTATTCGCCGCCCCCATAGAAGAGATAATCGGCAGATTCCGTCCATGACAGTTCTGGAGCAAATACAACTTATCGGGAATATTGTCGATACAGTCAAAGACGTAATCACATGGAAACGCTAGCAGTTCATCACTCGTGTCGACACGGTAAGCCTTATGCTGGGTGACAACCTCAACCTGTGGATTAATTGCCCGACAACGCTGCGCCATCACCGCAACTTTAGCTTGCCCAACTGTTTCATCGAGAGCATGAATTTGTCGGTTGATATTAGTGGCACAAATATTGTCTGGATCGACCAGGATCAACTTGCCAACACCCGCCCTCACCAGCGCTTCAACGGCATAGCCGCCAACCCCGCCAATACCAAACACGGCAACAAAAGAGCTGCGCAATCGCTCCAGAGCAGCGGTACCAACCAACAATTGGAGCCGGTGAAAACGGTTATTTTTCATGAGAGAATCTATCCTGAGAACAAAACAGCTCAACTGTATTCCGGGAACACGTAACAAAGGACATGTCCCCGGAATACAGTTGAGAAAAAAATGCCATCAAAAATCAAACAACTGCCGGGCGTTCTCTGTCGTTATCCGGGCAACGTCATCCAGCGAGGCAGCCCATAATTCAGCAACTTTTTCAGCAACCCGAACAAGAATTTCAGGTTTCTCCGCCATGTCGGGAAAATCGGTTTCCAGGACAAATGCCGAAGCTGGCAATACCGTTACAGCCTCTGGTAATTTACGGGCATTATCACGCAACAGAATTGGACCGACTCCGATCTTGAATCCAAGTTCGATAAGTTCCTGTGCCACCGGCAAACTGGCAGAAAAACCATGCCAGATTCCACCAATACTTTTGCCAATTTCCAGCTCTCTCAGGATGGCAAGCAGTTGTCCTGTCGCCTGCCGAACATGCAACAAAACCGGCAGTCCCGCATCAAGGGCGACTTGAAGTTGTGCACGCAACACCATTTCCTGCTGCTGCAACGATAACCCAACCGTACCGTCCAACCCGATTTCACCGATGGCAACAACTTTCGACTGTCCTGTCAGTTTTTGCAATTGCTGTTCCGCTTCTGGCGTCCATTGGTCAGCATAGACTGGATGCAAACCCGGTGCAAGATACACATTTTTACTGCTTTTAGCCAGAGAAACCATCCCATCCCAACCGCTGACTCGCACTCCGGGCACAACAAACCTGTTAATCCCACATTGCGGTGCCTCAGAAAGAAAATCCAATCCTCGACCATTTAGCTCAGGAGCATCAAGATGGATATGGGTATCACACCAATTTGTCATGAATCCTATTTTTCAACCCCGAATGCGTAAATAGCCGAAAACACCCCAGCGCGGCGCACAGACTGTAATCGCTGCGAAACTCGTTCTTAGCCCCCATTCGGGACAGTCCTGGTTTCGCTGGAAACTTCCTTGCCCTAACGCCATTCCTGCTATCCGTCTTTTATTAAATGGATCCGTGGATATTTTGAATTTTCCATTTTAAGACAATCCTTCACCTGACCAACCAGAGTCGCAACATCTATCCCAAGATAGATCCCCGCAACTTTCTGCAGATTTCCCAATCCCAGTTCAGCCAGTGTTGCTGCGCCCCTATCTTCTTGCATAAAATGTTTAAGTAGTGCCGCAGCAATCTGAATCAGCCCTTGAACAAACTGACCTGTCTCCGATTCACGGCCAGCACTAATACTCACATGCTTGAGCCGCTCGTGCGCTTCCCACCAGAAACCATGATTAAAGAGATCAATACTGTAAAGATAGTCCTCACAGTTCCACCAATTTTCTACGCTAAAAGAATCAGGGGGGGATAACTTTTCACCATAGGAATGACCCTCTGCATCCAAAAATGGATGGGCATTCTGGAATGGGAGGTGGCGATATCCGGGAAGCGGTCTTTTTGTGTAAGGTGGAACGCCTGATCCAATAAACTGTGGTTCCATGTCCAAACTCCAGAGCAGGAGAGTCGTTCTTCAATAGAAGCAACGCAGATAGCTCTCAAAGTTGATGTGATATGGGATATTCAGGCACGGTCTTATAGATGAAGAGAGCAGATTTTTGTTTTGAAAGATAACATCATGAAGCCTCTTCGGGTTATTTTCCTGAGAGACTTTATGAAATATCAACCCGTATTTCTTTCGATCCAACTACCAGCTTTTTGCAGATCACGACCGAATCCGCTGAGACATTCACAACCAGAGATAAACAGGGTTGAGAGCAGGATAAGGATCAGTATTGTGCGGATCATAGTTTTTCCTCCTTATTGAGTCAGAACAAATACATGCGCATCATAGCAGCACAATTGTGAGAAGTCGATGACTTCTTAATCTTCGCTTCTCAGTCAAGATTTCCCTGTGTTTGAAATTTAATCTGCCCGGAGCTCAGGTCGGTCAACCGAGTTCTTAATGTTGTCAAATTCTCTGCTGGTAACTTCAAGGTGATAGAAATTTGTTCGGCAAACTGTTTCTCTATCAGTTCAGCTTCAAATTCTGGAAGAAGCCGTTCAAGGTTTTCTAACAGCGGGTAACCGATTTGGATCGAGAGTTTCATCCAGTCAATTTTTTCTGTAAGCTTTATCTGTTCAAGAGCCGTTTTTACCGCCAGAGTGTAGGCTTTGACCATTCCCCCTTTACCCAATTTGGTGCCACCAAAATAGCGTGTCACCACCACCGTAATGTCACCGACATGGCTATGTTGAATCGTGGTTAACATCGGTTTTCCAGCAACGCCATGGGGTTCCCCATCGTCACTGAGTCCGATCCGGTCAGTGCTGCCGGGGGAGCCAATCAGATAGGCCCAGCAATTATGGGTTGCAGCGGGGAATTCTTGCTTGGTCCGAGAGATAAAGGATAATGCAGCTTCTGGGGTGTCAGTAGATTCAATGGTGGTGATGAAGCGACTGTGTTTAACCTCAATCTCGCAACGGAAAGGTTCCGCGGGGATCGGATAACGGCTCTGGGTCATCTTACCTCAGGTTATATTTGGTGCTTTTTCTGCCGCTCTTCATGCCAGGAGCAGATCAACATAATCGTTACACCAACGCAGATGGCACTATCGGCAACGTTGAAAGCGGGCCAGTGGTAATTGTACCAGTGGGCATCAAGAAAATCGATAACTTCACCAAGGCGAATCCGGTCGATCAGATTCCCCAACGCACCGCTGAGAATCAACCCTAATGCCAAATGTTGCCAGTGTTTTTCACCTGGAATCTGCCGGATATACCAGAGAATCCCAAGGGAAGCGACACAGGAAATTCCGATAAAAAACGGCAACCGGATAGCATTGTCAGAGAAAAGCCCAAATGCCGCACCGGGATTTCGCACATAAGTTATGTGAAAAAAGTCAGAGATGATCCGCTTTGATTCACCAAGAACAAAGTTGTTATCGATATATATTTTGCTCAGCTGATCCAGCAGAAGACTGACACTGACGGTAAGAGCAAAAATCCGATATTTGCCCATATCAGCTTGCAGCCAGAGCATCTACACAGCGGGCACAAATAGTCGGATGTTCTCTATCCTGGCCAACACTGGTTGTGTAATTCCAGCAGCGTTCACATTTTTTCCCATCAGCGGGGAGAACCTGTAATTTTAAACCGGGAATACTTTCCGATTCGACTGCTGCGGGAAGATTATCGGTCAGTTCCACTTGGGAGACAATAAAATAGGTGGGGAGAAGATCAAGATATTCTGTCAGTAGCGGACGGTAGTTTTCCGGGACATCAAGTAGAATTTTTGCTTCCAGGGATTGTCCCAACTGCTTGTCTGCCCGGGCTTTTTCCAGCTGTTTAGAGACCTCTGAACGCACCTTCTGCAACTGCTCGTAACGTTCCTCCAGTTGATCATCCAGATAGCTTGAATTTTTCTGCGGGAATCCGGCCAGATGGACACTTGCTTCTCGCTCACCGGGGAGACGCTGCCAGATTTCATCAGCAGTAAAGGTCAATACCGGAGCTAACATCCGGGTCAGGGCATCAACAATCTGATACATGGTTGAGCGAGCGCTACGGTACTCAAGACTCCCTTTTGCACTGGTGTAAATCCGATCTTTAAGAATATCCAGATAGGAAGAACTCAGATCAATAGCACAAAAGTTATGTATCACATGGTAAATGACATGAAACTCATATTTATCGTAAGCAATGGAAACCTTTTGAATCAAGTGACTTAAGCGCGACAATGCCCAGCGATCCAGTTCGAAGAGTTCTTCATCGGCAACCATGTCAGTTTTTGGATCAAACCCAGCCAGATTGCTGAGAAGATACCTAGCCGTGTTGCGTATCCGCCGGTAAGCATCAGATAAACGCAGCAAGGTTTCCTGGCTAAGGCGAATGTCATCGCGGTAGTCGGTTGCTGCGACCCACAGTCGCAAGATTTCTGCACCATATTTGCGGATAATTTCTTCCGGAGCAATAACATTCCCCATCGATTTCGACATGGGCCGGCCATCCTTATCAAGGACAAAGCCGTGGGTTAAAACTGCTTTATAGGGAGCGCAATCCCGGGTTCCGACGGATTCCAACAAGCTCGAATGAAACCAGCCACGATGTTGGTCAGAGCCTTCCAGATAAAGATCTGCCGGGCTCTGCAGGTAATCACGTTGCTCGCAGACAGCGGCGTGTGAAACCCCGGAATCGAACCAGACATCAAGGATATCGGTCTCTTTGGTAAATTTGTCGTGACCGCAATCGGGACAAACTGTTCCCGGTGGAAGCAGCTCAGTTGCATCTTTTTCAAACCAGATATCGCTACCGGTTGCTTCAAACTGATCGGCAATATGGTGCATAACTTGACCATCCGCCAAAGCTTCACCACATTTTTCACAATAGGCAATAGTAATTGGAACGCCCCAGCTGCGCTGCCGACTGATACACCAGTCAGGACGGGTTTCAACCATATTGTAGATACGGTTGCGACCCCAGCGTGGAATCCACTCAACCTGTTCAATTTCCTGCAACGCTTTTTTCCGCAGGTCATTCTCCTCCATGCTGATGAACCACTGTTCAGTTGCCCGGAAAATAATTGGTTTTTTACAGCGCCAGCAGTGGGGATAACTATGTTCAACCGAACTTTCATAAAGGAGAGCACCAACTTCAGTCAATTTTTCATTCACCGCCAGATTAGCATCCTTCAGTTTCATCCCGCCAAACAGCTCAAGATCCTGCCGATACCGACCATAATCATCAACCGGATTATAGATTTCCAGACCATATTTACATCCCACCAGATAGTCATCCTGACCGTGCCCGGGAGCCGTATGAACGCAGCCTGTTCCCGCCTCTAAAGTGACATGATCAGCAAGCATGATGAGAGAATTGCGGTTATAGAAGGGGTGTTTACAGTTTTTGTTTTCAAAAAACTCGGCGGAAAATGTTGCGACCACTGAATAATCATCAATCCCGAGGGTTTTCATCACCGATTCGTACAAACCTTCAGCCAGAATCAGTAATTCACCGTTGGCTTCAACGGCGACATAAGGGAGTTCAGGATTTAGACAGATTCCCAGGTTGGCAGGAATTGTCCAGGGTGTTGTGGTCCAGATGACAAAACTGATCGATCTCCCTTCCCGGTTGGACAAGGCTTCTGGAAGTTCATCCACATAGGGGAATTTTACGTAGATCGATGGCGAGGTGTGATTGTCATATTCAACTTCAGCTTCGGCCAGAGCGGTGACACAGGAAGAGCACCAGTGGATAGGCTTTTTACCCTTATACAGTGACCCCCGTTCAACCAGTCGAGCCAATTCACGTGCGGTCGTTGCCTCGTAATCGGGAGTCATGGTCAGGTAGGGATCTTCCCAGTTACCAAAAATCCCCAGGCGCTGGAATTCTTCACTTTGAGTTTTTACCCAGACTTTTGCATACTCGCGACATTGGCGACGGAAATCCGCTTTGCTCATTTCCCGTTTTTTCTTGCCGAGTTTCTTGTCGACCATCAGTTCAATCGGCAGCCCATGACAATCCCAACCAGGAACATACGGGGTAAAGAACCCCTCCATCCGCTTACTTTTGACAATAATATCTTTCAAAATCTTATTCAGGGCATGCCCCATATGCAGGTGGCCGTTAGCGTAGGGAGGGCCATCGTGGAGAATGAAACTCTCCTGTCCCTGATTTGCAACTTCCAGCTGATCATTCAGACCGATCTGTTGCCAATGTTTAAGTTGTTCCGGCTCCCGCTTTGGCAGGTTGGCACGCATTGGGAAATCGGTTTTGGGCAGATTTAAGGTCTCTTTATAGTCCATGCCAGTCTCTCTCCGCAGGGATTGTGATAAGGAATTCTCTTCGACTGAAGTTGAACCCGCAAGCTAGCAAATACAAGTTTTAAGTTCAAGAGGAAAGGGTGCGATTCTACGGGTTGTCTATCTCTTTCTGGCGACAATCAGAATACTATTGAGTTGCGGTTTGGTATCAATTCAATCTTCATCAAGATACTCCTTGACTTGCCCGGTTAAATTCATCCAGAGCAGTCCTAACCGCTCATGAGCCCAGTATTCACTGTGTTCTAGAGTTTTTCCAGTTGGGAAAACCCACCAACTCTTAAAGGGCTTACTGAGATATTCCGTTGGTGCCGGAATAGGATCAAGACCAACTCTGTGGAATAAATCGAGCGCACGTGGCATATGCACCGCTGTTGTAACCAGAACGAGAGCCGTGCTGGAAAAGTTGGCAGCGATCAGTTCTGCTTCTTCCATGGTATCTCTGGGGCCGTTAAAAACCAGGATATCTTCAGTTGGAAGTCCCAAAGCCAGTGCCAGTTCTCGCAGTTTTTCCGGATAGGAGACGGAATCTTTGTTTAGCCCCTTAAATCCGGTAAAAATCAATTTACTGCCCGGATTGAGGCGATAAATACGAATCCCTTCGACCAGCCGAACAATGGCGGTCGGGCTAAGTTCACTGGTGATCGGCTGGTTATAAACGGACTGATGCCAACTGCCAAGGACAGCAATATAGTCAACTGGGGTTTGTCTCTGTTGGTAACTGGGAATCTGGTTTTCAAATTTGGAGATGTATTGATTGCTCAAGGGGGCATAGCTAGCAACGAATAGCAGCGCCGTTGCGAGTAGAACAACGACAATTCCAAACCAGCGGGTTTTTCTGCGCAGCAACAATAGTAACGCCCAGATCAGCAGGAGTAAGGTGATCGGTACTGGCATCAATAAGTTGCCAAGAAATTTTTTCAATAGAAACAGGTAGTGATCCATCGGTCTCTCAATTTGATCAGCAACAGGAACAAACGGGAGACTAACGCAGTTAACTGAATTGATCAACAATTCTGTTGTGTATACAGGCAGATATCTGTAATGGGACAGTTGCTACAGAGAGGTTTCTTACGACAAAAATCTTTGCAGTGGATGACTATCAAGGCATGATACTCATTATACAGTTGAATATCCTGCGGCAAGTGGGACATAAAAAAATCCCTGACCTCGGAATATTTTTCTTTTCCAGAAAGTGCACCAAGCCGACCGAATAGGCGATAGGTATAAGCATCAACAACGAAAGAAGGACGTTGCCCGGCATAAAGAAGGATTGAATCGGCAGTTTCTGGGCCGATTCCTTTTAAACGTAACAACTCTTCACGTACCAGGTTCAACTTTCGATTAAACAAATGGTCAAGACTGCCTTGATGATATTCCTGTAGATAGCGACAAAAAAACTGCAATCGTTCAGCTTTCTGGCGGAAGAAGCCAGAGGGACGGATCAGTTGCTCCAATGCTGCCAGCTCCAGATTCAGGATTACCTCAAGGGTCAGAGCATCGACCTGTCGCAGGTTGGCAATTGCTTTTTCGACATTCTTCCAGTTGGTGTTCTGGGTCAGAATTGCCCCGACAATCACCTCAAAAGGAGTTTCAGCGGGCCACCAGTTGCGGGTTCCGTAATAATCCAGAAGTTTTTGATAGGTGCGTTGCAGGTTAATCATCTTGACCATCCTTAGAACCTGTGTTGATTGATTAAATATAAACTTTACTCATAAAATTGTATTTCAAGCTGAATATGGTTAAACTTCGGCGTGTATTTCTTTCTCAACGAATGCCAGAATAACACTTATATTGGTAAACTGCTGAACAGAAAATCATTTGTCATAACGAAAGGAGAACACGAAATGGGCATCCTCGGAAAAACTATGACTATCATAGCTCTGCTTTTTTTTATTACCCTGACAGGTTGCTCCGGTCCGGCACTGAAGGTTGCCCCTGTTGCGATTTCTGATAATCCAAGCAGCAAGATTTTTCAACTGGAAGAGACTCTTGCCGAAGGACGGACACAGCAAATCCACGTTCTTTCTCCAACCTGGTATGCAAAGGCTGAAGGCTATCTGGATAAAGCCAGATATGGGTTGGCTAACAATGATTCAGTTGCAGGGATTTTACAAAATACCGCTTATGGCCATGCCAGCTTTAACAAGGCAAAGGAATATGCTTTGATTGCCCAATCGGCCATTTCTCAAGCGATCAAAGCGCGCGAATTGGCAAATGCGGCAGGAGCGGCATCTCTTGGGGATGATTATCAAAAACTTGAATATGAGTTCACTGCTCTGACTGCTGATATTGAAAACAACAACCTTGCCCGGGCGGAAAAGAATGAAAGCAAAGTTGCCAAAGGATTTGCCGATCTTGAGCTCCGTGCCATCAAAGAGAATACTCTGGGGAAAGTCAGAAACCTGTTGGCTCTCAATATTGATAATGGGGCAAGAAAGCTTGCGCCAAAAACCTTAAAAGAGACCGAGAAAGCTTTGGCTGATGCCGATCAGTTTATTACTCAACAACGTTATAAACGGAAAGAAATGCAGAACAAGGCAAATGCCGCCCTATTCCAGGCACAGAGATTGAGTCAGGTTATGGCTATGAACAATTCACTCAAAAATATGTCCCTAGAGGATATTACCCTTAGACATGAAAGCCACTTGTCGCAAATTACTAATAAATTGGGTGGCAGGGATTTCAGGAATGAACCGGTCAAGCTTCAGTTGCAGAATATTCTTGAATTGATTGCTTCCTTGCAGGATGACAACCAATATCTAAAAGAGCAATATCAGCAAGCAAAAGCCAAAATAGAGGAACAAAAGCGACAGATCGCTGTTTTGGAGGGACAAAGTAAAAGTGCCCAGAAAAAACAGGAACAGATTGCACTGCAAGAAAGAGAAACCAAGGCTCGTCTGGAAGCTGAGCGTCGGTTCCAACAACTATTTAATGAAGTACAAAGCATGTTCTCTCAGGATCAGGCGGAGGTTTATAAACAGGGGAAAAACCTTGTTATTCGCCTAAAGGCGATTCAATTCCCCGTTGGAAAAGCATTGATTATGCCCGCTAATTACTCACTTTTAAGCCAAGTTCGTAAAGCTATCCGTACTTTTGGCGAACCGGACGTTGTCATCGAAGGGCACACAGACAACACAGGGTCAACCGCAATTAATGAACAACTTTCTCAAAATCGGGCTGAGGCCGTTCGACAGTATTTCATCGCCAACGGAACTCTGGAAGAACAGAAATTTACCGCCATTGGTTACGGTTCAGAAAGACCTTTGGCTGCAAACGATACTTCTGAAGGGCGCGCAATTAACCGCCGGATTGACGTTATTATCAAAGCAGAAAGGGCTAACTAGCCCTCTCCAAGAGAAAGAAAGATCATAACAAAGAGAAAAGTTGAAGACTTTATAAAAGTGAGTCTCTTGCAAAAGTCGTCTTCCTCGTGAAAACGGGAATCCAGTTTTTAACGACCCAGTAAACCTCTGGATTCCCGCCTGCGCGGGAATGACAGTCGCTGAACCTTAAAGGGTTTTACCAGAGCCTCAAGTAACTTTTCACGTTGTATGGCTTGATAGATTGTTTTTCTCCAGCTCGTTGCCACAAGAAATCCTGTTCCTATCGTTACAAGCAGCGTAAAAGTAATGGCTTCGCATTGGATCGCGCATTCAGGCCATAACCTTCTGGAAACTGGCTCACATAAAAGATTATCCTTTTCAAAGGAAAGGCATATGGGGAAGCCAACAACCAAAGATCTGGCCAAAGCAGCAGGGGTAAGTCTTGCAACCGTGGATCGGGTGCTCAATAGACGCGGTGGGGTGCGACAGTCGACAGCTGAGCGGGTCACTGCGGCGATCAGGTCGCTGAACTATGTGCGTGATATCTCGGCGGCCGACCTGGCACGCCGTACGGAATACAAGCTGGTATTTCTACTGCCTGACCATGACGACGAATTCACCAACATGATCCATATTGCAATCGACGAAGCCAATGTTTCCATGGCACATGAACGCACAACTGTTTCCATAATCCGCGTGCCAGCAAACGACCCGCACCGCATTGTACAAGAGATTGACGGGCTGTCGTCAGACAAGGTGGACGGTGTGGCAATCATGGCGCCTGAAACCGCTCAGGTCCGTGACGCTATTTTACGATTAAATGCCTGTGGTATCGCCGTGGTTGCCTTTGTTTCCAATCAACCCAACGCCCAAAGCGCCTATTTCGTGGGCATCAACAACGAAGCTGCGGGGCGCACCGCCGGGCAACTTCTGGCACGATTTACCGGTGAGCGGCAAGGCACGATTTTAGCCGTTACTGAGACGATGCAATCTCGCGATAGCCAGGAGCGCCGACTGGGCTTTGATGCCGTCATGGCGAAATACGCGCCACGGCTGTGGGTGCATCCTTCGATGGAAACCTACGCGGATGCAACCCGTACGGCGAAAATTATCACAACAGCCTTGCACAACAACCCGGAGATTGTCGGTATCTATCTGATGAATCACGATATTTCTGAAACCATGCAGGCAATTGAGGCACAGGGGATACCGCAACAAACTGTCATTATCGGCCATGAACTGACTCCACACACCCGGGCGCGGCTCATTGACAATTCCATGGATGCTGTCATAACGCAGGATGTGGGTCATCTGGTGCGCAGCTCCATACGCATCTTGAAGGCTCGAATAACAAGAATCGGCACAGTGGCTTCACAAGAACGTATTCGCATCGAAATCATCCTGAAAGAAAATTTGCCGGAAGATATGCAGGTATAAATAACAGCTCATAACCGCACTGGATTGGAGTTGAGGTGAATATCACCGCAAAAATGATGTACGTGCCTCATTTATTAATTGACCGGATGCACCTGGATAAACTATGTTGAGAATTACAAGAAATAATGCGGAAAATAGCCCTTCGCTGACATCCGCCAACCATGACACAGGAGGATCCGATGAGAATTTCAAAATTTTTAATCTCGACGGCCGTAATCGCCATGAGCTTTGTAGGGACGACCAGCGCTGTAGCGCAGGATCTCACACTTTGCTGGGCTTCATGGGATCCGGCTAATGCGTTAGTAGAAATGAGCAAAGATTTCGAAGCCAAAAGTGGCAATACAATGCATTTCGAGTTTGTCCCTTGGCCTAATTTCGCCGACCGCATGCTCAACGAACTGAACTCGGGCGGTCATCTGTGTGACCTGATGATCGGTGATAGCCAGTGGATTGGCGGCGCGGCCGAAAATGGCCAGTATGTCAAGCTCAACGACTTCTTCGACGCCAATAATATCTCGATGGATGATTTCCTGCCGGCAACCGTGGTCGGCTACGCTGAATGGCCAAAAAATACGCCGAACTACTGGGCTCTGCCAGCCTTTGCCGACGTGGTGGGCTGGACCTATCGCAAGGATTGGTTTGGTCGTCCTGAGTTACAAAAGAAGTTTAAGGCCAAGTACGGCTATCCTCTGGATGCACCCGCCAATCTTGAGCAACTCAAAGATATTGCCGAATTCTTCCAAGGTCGCGAGATCGATGGCAAGAAGGTTTACGGTGCCGCAATCTATACCGAGCGTGGATCTGAAGGCATCACCATGGGGGTTACCAATGCGCTGTATAACTATGGATTCAAATATCAGAATCCGAAAAAGCCCTATGATCTTGAAGGCTACGTCAACTCACCAGGTGCCGTAAAGGGACTTGAATATTATAAAGCTCTTTATGATGCGGGCACACCGCCAGGTTCTTCGGATTGGTACATGTCCGAGGACATAGATGCCTATAAATCCGGTCAGGTTGCAATGCAGATGAATTTTGCCTTCATCTGGCCCGGGGTAAACGTCGACCCGAACGTAGGGGGAGACCGCACCGGATATTTTGCCAACCCACCGGGGCCGGCTGGTCAGTTTGCCCAACTGGGTGGACAGGGCATTTCGGTAGTCGCCAACTCCCCACACAAAGATGCCGCACTTGAATATATCAAGTGGTTTGCCCAGCCAGAAATCCAGGCTCGTTGGACCGAGATGGGGGGTGCCTCAGCCATGCGCTCAGTCGTTGAAGCCCCTGATTTCCCCAGCAAGAAGCCATACAACAAGGCATTCCTGAAATCCATGTCGATCGTTAAGGATTTCTGGGCTGAGCCATCCTATGCCTCGTTACTTCTGGCAATGCAGGCACGGGTGCATAATTATGTTATCGCCGGTCAGGGCACCGCCAGGGAAGCGCTTGACGGTATTGTTAAGGACTGGACCGAAATCTTCGAGGACGAAGGCAAACTTTGAGACAGGTTCTCTTCCCCCGCTCGCTGGTCGGGCGGGGTGTTCCTGTGGCTCCAAATTCAAAGTGCCGATTTTGAACTTCAGCCAACACTTCACAACCTAAGGACAGCAAAATGGCTGACAACACCATAGACCGTATCGCCAAGGCGACTCCTCCGGGACTTGCCAAGCGGGTTCGAGGCTTATCTGATCGAGCGATCGCCTGGCTGTTTGTGGGTCCAAGCATTTTGTTGCTCTTGGCGATCAACATCTTTCCCTTGATCTGGACGATCCGGCTGAGTTTTACCAATTTTCGGGTTAATCGCTTCAACGCCCCGATCGAGTTCATCGGACTGCGCAATTATGAGCGTATCCTGTCTGATCCGGATGTCTGGAAAACAATGCAGGCGACGGCACATTTCCTGTTCTGGACAATCTTTTTGCAGGTTCTGATCGGCTTTGCCTTGGCCTATCTGATCAACAAAAAATTCAAAGGAAACGACCTTTGGACCACCATTATAGTTCTTCCGATGATGCTTTCTCCAGCTGTGGTTGGTAACTTCTGGACCTTCCTCTACCAACCACAAATTGGACTGTTTAATTACGTTGTCGGGTTCTTTTCGGGCATTGACCCCTCGTCTTTCTCGATGATCGGTTCAATCCATCTGGCACCCTGGGCCATCGTGATCGTCGACACGTGGATGTGGACTCCGTTTGTGATGCTGATCTGCCTTGCCGGGCTACGGTCGATACCTGATTCGATCTATGAAGCTGCCGAAATCGACCGAGCCAGCAAATGGCGGCAGTTCTGGACGCTGACCGTTCCAATGGTACTGCCGTTCCTGATGCTCGCTGTGCTGTTTCGCGGTATCGAGAATTTCAAAATGTTCGACCTTGTAGTGCAACTGACTGGCGGCGGGCCGGGATCGATCACGACCCTGACCTCGATCGACCTCAAGCGCGAAGCCTTCGAGAAATGGCGCACCGGCTATGCCTCGGCCTATGCGGTGATCCTGTTTGTCACAGTTTTCGGCATGGCTTCAATCTATGTCAAATCCCTGAACAAGGTAAAAGACCGATGAGTGGATATTCCGTCACCGAGCCGTCAAAACGGCAAAAATGGATTGCCGGGCTGCTGGTCATAACCTATGCGCTGGTGACATTGATGCCATTGTTGTGGGTCATAGCAACCGGGTTTAAATCGCCTGAGGATTCCATCGCGTATCCGCCCAAGGTGGTATTTCAGCCCTCACTCGAAGGCTATGTGAACCTCTTTACTACCCAGACTCGGATTACACCGGATATGGAGGCGACTCTGACGCCGCCGAAGACTTGGTATGAGCAGATTGTCCGCGACAAGGGGATGGTGATTGCTGGTGCTTCGCGCTATGGGCAGCGTTTTCTGAACTCAGTTATCATTGGCTTTGGCTCGACCTTCTTTTCGGTCTTTCTGGGCACCCTAGCAGCTTATGCCTTTTCGCGCTTCAAAGTGCCGATCAAGGATGATCTGCTATTCTTCATCCTGTCAACGCGTATGATGCCACCGGTGGCGGTGGCTATCCCGATTTTCCTGATGTATCGCCAACTTGGTCTCAGCGATACCCATCTGGGCATGATCCTGCTTTATACTGCGGTGAATCTGTCCTTGTCAGTCTGGCTCTTGAAGGGCTTCATCGATGAAATCCCGCTGGAATATGAAGAAGCGGCGCTGATCGACGGCTACACTCGCTTTCAGGCCTTTTACAAGGTTGTCCTGCCGCAAGCGGCTACCGGCATTGCTTCGACTGCGATTTTCTGCCTGATTTTTGCCTGGAACGAATACGCCTTTGCGGTACTGCTCACTTCGGGCACCGCGCAAACTGCACCACCCTTCATCCCGACAATTATCGGAGTCGGTGGTCAGGACTGGCCGGCGGTGGCTGCCGGAGCCACAATTTTTCTGCTCCCGGTTATGATTTTCACCATCATGCTGCGCAAACACCTGTTACGCGGAATCACATTCGGGGCGGTACGCAAATGAGCGATTTTATCAACAGTTTCATCAGCGGCTTGCTAAGGTTGCGCCGCGGCGCGTGGGAGATGCTGGCCTCGATTCTGATCATACTTGGCGTGCTCATGCTGATGCAGCCCTTCTGGATGGTGGCCTTCACCTATTCGTTCATCGTCACACTTACAGGCACAGTGATGTTCATCATTGTCAGCCATTTCCCGGAATAGACCATGGCACAAATCATTATCAGGAACCTACGCAAGGATTTTGGCGATTTTACTGCCGTGAAGTCTTCGAGTTTCACCATCGAGGAAGGTGAGTTTTTCATGCTTCTTGGCCCCTCGGGCTGCGGCAAAACCACCACTTTGCGTATGATTGCCGGGCTGGAGCTGCCGACCTCGGGAGAAATCTACATTGATGGTGAAGATGTGAGCCAAAAGCCTGCCAGCAACCGTGATATCGCTTTTGTATTCCAGATGTTTGCTCTCTATCCACACCTGAATGTACGACAAAACATTAGCTATCCGCTAAAAAGCCAAGGCATGCCCAAGAGGCAGATCAAGGCTAAGGTGGCCGAAGTAGCCAAGTTGCTGGGCATCGAGGAAATTCTCCACAAACCAGTGAGCGGGCTTTCGGGTGGTGATCGGCAGCGTATCGCTCTTGGCCGCGCCATCGTACGTGAGCCTAAAGCTTTCATGATGGATGAACCCCTGGGTGCGCTTGATGCTGAGTTTCGTGAACGCATGGCCGAAGATCTGCGCGCGCTGCACGATCGCATGGGTGCGACCACAGTTTACGTCACGCACGACCAGCTTGAAGCAATGCAGATGGGTGATAAAATCGTGGTGATGAACCACGGTAGCGTTGAACAGTTCGGAGTGCCGCAGGATATTTACGACTGGCCTGCGACAATATTTGTGGCCGATTTTATCGGCTCGCCATCGATGAATTTCCTGCACTTCAACGGATCGGTCAATGCCGGGGATTCGGCTGTTGCGCTGGAAGGGCAGGTATTTGAGATTCCAACGCAGCTGCAAAGCTGTGAAGGTGAGATTGTCTTTGGTATCCGCCCCGAATATGTTTCCTTTGACCAGAACAGCCTATATCGAGGCGATATTATCGCCGCAGAATACCTGGGCACGACTCAGATCGTGACGTTACAATCCCGGAACGGTACCCTGAAATCACGTATTCCTTCTGCTGAACCAGCGTCTGTGGGAGAAAATGTGGGGCTGGCGTTTAACCCCAGAGCAATTACCCTTTTTGATAAAAAGACTGGTGCGGCACTGCTGTCTGAAGGAAATAAAGGAGTGCTGGACAATGGCTGAAGTAACCCTGAACAACATTTGCAAATCCTTCGGTTCTCAGGTAGCGCTTGCGGATGTTTCCATGACCGTTCCGGATGGCTCTTTCGTGGTGCTTCTTGGTCCGACTGGGGCTGGCAAGACCACGACCTTGCGGTTAGTTTCGGGGCTCGACAAACCCGATAGCGGCACAATCCTGATCGATGGAGTTGACGCAGTTGCACAATCCCCGGCACAGCGCAATGTGGCGATGGTCTTTCAGCAATATTCGCTCTATCCACATCTGTCGGTGCGAGAAAATCTGGCTTTTCCGCTGAAATCTCCGATCCTGCGCACCTCAGCCGAGGAAATCGTGCGCAAAGTAGGAGAAGTCGCTGAAACTCTGCAGATTTCCCATAAGCTCGACAACAAGGCAACCGAGCTATCGGGCGGGGAAATGCAGCGCGTTTCGATCGGGCGTGCCTTGGTGCGCAACCCGCGCATCTACCTGATGGATGAGCCGCTCAGTTCGCTCGATGCCAAGCTGCGCTCGGACTTGCGCATCGAGTTGAAGCGGATTCAGGCCAGCCTTGGTGCGACCATACTTTACGTTACCCATGATCAGATTGAGGCGATGACGATGGCGACTCAGGTTGGTGTGCTTGATCATGGGAAGCTCGTACAATTTGGAACCCCGCGTGAGATTTACGAAGATCCGGTCAGCATTTATGCAGCCAGCCGGTTGGGATCACCCAAAATCAATATCCTTCCTGCCGATTTTTTCCCTGGCGCACCTGGCGGAGCTGTCAGCATTGGATTGCGTCCCGAGCATATCCGTCTGGGCGAAGGACAAGAGGTGCAGACGGTGCGGGTAGAGCATTTGGGTGATCAAACCCGATTACACTTGAAAATCAATGATCTGAACCTGATCACCCTGACCGAGTCACACACGCAGATCCAACCGGGCGAGCGCCTGAAAATCGCCCCGCAATTTCCGCTTTACTTTGGCAGCAACGGTGAGCGGATAAAAAGTTAGGAGACCTATCATGGCACAGTTTATCAATACGAAAGAAACCCTTGTAACCGAAGCGATTGATGGCAACCTTCGTACGGCTGGAGGGCTGCTGGTGCGACTGGACGGATTTCCACACATCAAGGTGGTGCTACGCAACGATTGGGACAAATCCAAAGTTGCATTGATCTCTGGTGGTGGCTCGGGACATGAACCGGCTCATGTTGGATATATCGGTAAGGGAATGTTGACCGCAGCCGTGTGCGGGGATGTTTTTGCGTCGCCCTCGGTTGACGCGGTGCTGGCCGGCATACTCGCAGTTTCCGGCTCGGCTGGCTGTTTGCTGATTGTCAAAAACTATACCGGCGACCGGTTGAACTTTGGTCTTGCCGCTGAACGGGCACGAGCCTATGGCATCAAAGTTGCCATGGTGATCGTGGATGATGATATTGCCCTGCCGGATCTGCCACAGGCTCGCGGTGTGGCAGGAACGCTGTTTGTACACAAGATTGCCGGCGCACTGGCCGAAGCGGGTGCCGATCTGGATACAGTTTGTGCTGCCGCAACGCGGGTGATTGATAATGTTTGCAGCATTGGCATGTCACTTGATACCTGTACCGTACCCGGCTCGCCCAAAGAGGAGCGGATCGAGGCAGGCAAGGCAGAACTTGGCCTGGGGATTCACGGGGAATCGGGGGTGGAGTTGGTGGATTTCGTCAGTGCGCGTGATGCGATGTCGCTGGTACTGGAGCGACTGAAACCCCACGCAGGAAACGCCCCCTTGGTTGCACTGCTCAACAATCTGGGTGGGACGACCCCGCTGGAGATGGCCATTCTAGCAGAAGAACTCGCCAAATCTGACGTCATCGAAGGTCTTCAGTATCTGGTCGGCCCGGCTCCCATGATGACCTCGCTTGACATGCGCGGTTTTTCGGTCTCGCTCCTGTCGATGTGCGACGATGATCTGGCGTTGCTACAAGCCCCGGTGGACATGACCAACTGGCCCGGATGTCGAACCATTGACGCCCCGATCGTTCACCCTATTCCTGACGGGCTGACCCCAATCAAGCCAATCCCTTCGAACGATCCAGCGATCGCCAGGTTCATCAAGCGCTGTTGCGATGTCTTCATCAAGGCTGAATGCACCCTGAATGTATTGGATGCACAATCGGGAGACGGCGACACCGGCTCGACTCTGGCGGGGGCGGCGCGGGCATTAAAAGATGCAATCCCCCGACTGCCGCAGGCTGATCTGACTCAGCTATACCGCGCTATTGGGCTCGAGCTGAGTCAGACCATGGGCGGCTCATCCGGGGTGTTGCTGGCGATCTTTTTCTCGGCTGTGGGAGATGCCGCATCCAGCGGCCAGTCCAATGTACAGGCTCTGACATCGGGGTTGGTGCGGGTGCAAGAGGTGGGTGGTGCCCACCCTGGTGACCGGACAATGATAGATGCCCTTGCCCCGGCGCTTAAGGCACTACCAAACGGCTTTGCTGCCGCCGCACAAGCTGCTCGCGCAGGTGCCGACCACACCGCAGAAATCGTCAAGGCCAAGGCTGGCCGCGCCAGCTATATTTCCGAAGACCGACTAAAAGGTCATAATGACCCTGGTGCCGAGGCTGTTGCCTTACTTTTCGAAAGTCTGACCGAATGAAGGGTGACGCACCCGCAGGCGCCATTGTGAAACTAGATTAGAGATAAAGGGTACTATAAAGCAAAAGAAATTTGGGAAATGTCCCGAATGATGCTTGTTTAAGCAGCATTGGAATATCCATGATAAAGGCGGCAATGCGAGCTTTCGTAACCCACCGTATTTTAGGTTTTCTTTTCAATTTAGCGCAGACGTATTTTCTGTCCGGTTGATTCAGAGGGTTAGCCCGCGATTTCGTTTGTTAGCAGTAATTCTAGCTTAAAGCATATTTTTATTGCAATAATTTGCAACTTCAAATTCTATAATATTAGCCCCTATATTAGGCACCAGAGGAAATAGTGAAATCAATCCTTTGACTATTTTTTTAGATAAATCTGCTTTTTGTTTATTGCTTCTGCCTTCCATTATATTTGCAAAGACATGGATAAAATCTTCAATTTTGTTGCCCGTAGAATATTTTTTGAACGAATTAACCCTTACTTTTATATCATTTTCATTAAACAGTTCAGTTGATTTAGCCGCAAAATGAACTTGATCAATGATCTGTTCTTCAGAATGTAATTTAAAAATACTTTCAGAGCAATCTATTAAGAAATGAGGCATCGTTTCTCCAATGTAAGTCTAAGGTTCATGACATGATACAAGGCATCGGGATAAGCATCAAGCAACAATTCATGATAACTGGTGGCGACGCAAACCTGCAGAGCAGAGAGGTGGTTCGTACCTCACACAATCTAACCTTATTTGGTAAGTGCCACAACATCGTGGACTAAAAAAAGTGCCAGTACATCGAAGACAATAGTTCTCTGACAATTGAATAGCAACCGCGTAAACCTGTGAACACCAAATTCTATCAGGAGGTGTTCATGGAC
>JAKIUD010000101.1 GCA_021647765.1 Desulfuromusa sp.
GAGAATCTTCGAGCTTTTCTTTGAGAATTTGGGCGAGGGCCTTCAGATCATCAAGTTGTTGTGGATCATAAGCCACCCCAAGATGTTTAATGATCCGTTGCTTGACTTTGCCTTGCGCACGATAAGACTCAACCAATTGCACGGTTTTATTAAAAACGTTCGCTTTGGTTGGTTTATTTTTGATTCGTATAAACATGGGAGGGATGATAACAGAAGTTGCAACAATAGTCAAGCAAGAAATATGCTAGGGCACTACATTTTACACCTCAAATCTCATTTTTCTATCTCATTGATTTTAAAGGATTTTATTTTTTAGGAGTGTAGTGTTGTGCGGAAGTCGGGAAATATCACTCAGGGCACTGCTTGTGACAAGATCGGTTAAATCTAAATCAAAATCACGAAACACAGTCAGATCTCCAAAATTGCGTTCATAGAATATGAATAACGGTTTATATCAAGTTGTTTCATAACTAATCTGAATTACAAACAAGGTGACTCATTGAGTCGCGTACCCCCCACATGACATTAACTAAAGTCAACATTACGCCAAAACAAGAATTAACTCAAATAAATAATTATCTGCTAACCTGTCGCCAAATACAAAACATTGATAATACAGCCGTTAGCCTAATAAACTTCCTGATCCAGATAACGTTCTTTGATTTCTATAATTTCCGGTAAATTTTCAATAAAAATATCGACCATTATCGGTTCAAAGTGCTTACCCGACTCTTCCTGAATAACCTTGACAGCTTTTTCCACAGGCCAGGCTTGTTTATAAGGTCTTGCAGAGGTCAACGCATCAAAAACATCACTGATTGCAGCAATCCGGGCAGAAACTGGAATATTCTCACCAGTAATTCCATGAGGATAGCCACTGCCGTCCCACTTTTCATGGTGATAAAGGGCAGTTTCCCGTGCCAGAGCGATGATATTTGAATCATGATCGCCAATAATTCGGGCACCAATTTTTGGGTGCTGTTGCATCACCTGCCACTCTTCTGGGGTAAGTTTTCCAGATTTCAGCAGAATACTATCTGGAATGCCAATCTTTCCAACATCATGCATAGTGCTTGCATAGAGCAAAAGGGTTGAAAAATCTTTCCCTAGTCCATGCTTACTCGCCAATAAACGACAGATATGGCTCATCCGTTTAACATGGGCGCCTGTTTCATTATCTCGCAGTTCACCGGCAGCACCGAGACGCTGCACAATCTCAAACTGGGTTTCGCGGATTTCCTCAGTTCTCTTGATGACTTCACTTTCCAGAAGATCAGCTCGCACAACTTGGCGGGTATAAAACATGCGCGTTTGCAGAGTGTTTTCAATTCTTAAAAGAACTTCCCAATCTTCAAATGGCTTGGTGATAAAATCCTTGGCACCAGCCTCCAAAGCCTGTTGCCGGGTCTCCTGATCGGTTTGCGCTGTAAGAATAATAACGGGGAGAAAGTCGTCTCTGGTGACTTTGTTCAGCTCCAGCAACACCTCAATTCCTGACATCCCCGGCATGCGGATATCAAGAAGAAAAAGATCAAACTGATGTTCCCGGTGCAGGGGGAGAACCTGAAATGGGTCGGTCGTGAAAAAAATATTTTCGTATTCCTCTTCTTCCAAAATGGCTTCAAGTAAAGCAACATTTGACGGATTATCATCTACAATTAGAATCTTAGCATCGTGAATATCTGCCAAAGCACTGCTCATCAGTAAATCGGTCAAAGCTAAATCAATGTTCATGTGCTATCTCCTAAAATATCAGCAATAGTTTTGCGCAGCAGATCAATATCAATTGGCTTTGGCACATAACCATCAAAGCCCATCTTGTGTACCTTTCTAACTGTTTTTTCCATAGCATTCGCGCTGACGACAATCACCGGAACAAATTCTGTTTTTGGATTCGCCTTCAGCTGCCGATAGGCTTGAAAGCCATCAATGCCGGGTAAGTTGAGATCCAGCAAAATCAAATCAGGGGTATTTTTCAGTGCCTTCGAAACACCCTCTTCCCCAGTCATGGCAATAACCAATTGGAAACCTTCCTGTTCAGAGAAAAACTCCTGCATAAAAGTGACATTTGCCGGATTGTCTTCGACGTAAAGGATCAGTTTTTGCTGGATAATTTTATCGCGGAACTTAGTTTCGCTCTTGTTCTCCTCAGATAAACTGACAGGACCTTCTGCAGTTGTCAGCACCACCGCTACTGGCAGCGTAAACCAGAATGTACTCCCCTCTCCCAGCTGACTTTCAAAACCGATATCACCACCCATCTTTTCCACCAGCTGCTTGGTGATCGTCATTCCAATCCCGGTTCCTTCAATATCGTCAGGATTCTCCACAGCCCTTGTAAATGGAGTAAAAATATCTTTCTGCTTGTCTTCCGGAATCCCGGTACCATTATCAACAACAACAAAGCGCAAGAACTCTGGAATATCAGTTTCGACATCAATTATGACAGAACCACCTGAATTGTTATACTTCACCGCATTGGATAAAAAGTTAAGGACAACCTGCTTTACTCGAGTCAAATCCGCCCTGATCAAAGGCAGTTCTTTTCCGTCACACTGATTTGTGATTGTGATCGACTTCTCCTCTGCCAGAGGGCTGATCAAAGCAAGACAGTCTTCAAGGACAACATGCGGATCTAACGGTTCAACGGAAAGGGAGAATTCACCCGATTCAATCCGCGCCAGATCAAGGACTTCATTAATTAATTGCAACAGGTGCTGACCTGCTGTCTGGATCTGTTCTGTCATCCCCTTTTGCTTTTCATTTAGTGGATTTTTTTTACTTTTGAGCATCAGTTGTGAAAACCCGTTGATGGCATTAAGAGGAGTTCTCAGTTCGTGACTCATTTGCGAAAGAAAATTGGATTTAGCCTGATTAGCCTGTACTGCAATTTTTCTAGCCCGTTTCAGCTCGGTGATATTTTCTTTAACGGCAACAAAATGGGTAATTTCATCCGAAGTGTTCTTGATTGGTACCACCAGAACATTCTCAATATAAAGTTCCCCATTTTTCTTTTTATTGGTGAATTCACCCCGCCAGACATTTCCTGCCGTGATAGTTTCCCACAACTGGGTGAAGCGTTGTTCTGGTGTCTGTTCCGACTTCAACACCCGGGGATTCTGACCGACAGCCTCAGTAAAACTGTACCCGGTTATTTCAGTAAATGCGGGATTAACATATTCTATCGTTCCGTCAATATCGGTAATGACAATACTACTGGGTGATTGTTCAACCACCATTTGTAATTTACGGGTTTCTTCTTCATTTATTTTGCGGAGGGTCACATCACGGGAACTCAAAATATAACGAGCCGAAGATCCTTCTTGTTCAAATTTACGAATGATTGATTCAAAAACTCGATACTCTCCGTCGCCATTCAAAATTCGGTATTCAACCGGGCTTATCCCTTTATAGCGCTCGCAAATTGCCTCAATATTGAAGTAAGTCAGATCCTCAGGATGAACAAATTCACGAATATTGTGACCGATTACGTTTTCAGGTGAAAACCCAAGAACAGAGAATGCGGACGGACTGGCGTAAAACACTGTTCCATGGATATCAACAATCGTGATAACATCGGAGATATTCTCAATTAATCTTCGATAATGTCGTTCGCTTTCAATCAGCTCCAACTGCACCTGTTTGCGTTGGAGTATCTGCTCTTCCAGCGCGCTGGTACGGATTTGAACCTTTTCTTCAAGTTGTTCATTCGCCGCTTTAAGAGCTTTCTCTGCATTTTTTTTGTCGGTAATATCCAGCGAATACTCAATCATTTGTACCAAGTTTCCATCGGCATCAAAAACTGGGTAACCATGAATTTCGACAAAAGTTTCTTCACCCTGCTTATTCCGATGGATATGTTCAACCGCCACTGGAGCCTTCATCTTTTTAACAATTTGCAGTGGGCAAGGATGATCAACACCAGCACAGGGGGTCTCCTGATGGTGGGTTAACGCATGACAGGTCTTAGATGTTTCATCACCGTTTTTTAAAGCCGCTGAATTGGCAAGAACGATTGAATAATTGTTTGCATCAATCACATAAAAGGGGTGGGATAAGGATTCGATTATATTGAGCAAAAAATCTGCCTGTTCGGTTATCTTTGACTCCGCTTTTTTACGTTCTGCAACTTCAATTTCAAGGGTTGATGTCCTCTTATGGACAATCTCCTCAAGATTTTTATTCGCCTCCAGAAGCCTCTGCTGATAACGTTGCCGATCCAGCAAAATTTTTCTGCTAGAGTTCAGAACCAAGGTTCCCATCAGTAAAATAAAAATAGCGGCAACAGCCTGGGAAGTATTTTCAATCAAGCGGTATTTCTGATTAAATTCTGTATTAACTTTCTGAATCCGTGCCCTTTCTTGAAAACTTTGAAGAAAAAGTTCACTGGAATTTTTTAGAATTCGATTAAAAAATGGCTCTATCCCCTTATAGTAATTACTGACCTTTTGAATTGCTCCTGCAACCAGGAGCAGATCCCCGCTTTCCAATATGTATATTTTCTGTTCAACAACCCCCTGAAACTCCTCAACAATATCATCTAATTCTATCAGTTTAGCTCTCAGTTCAAGAATTTCTACATTAATCCCCTGACGGTGAAAATTAACATAAGTCAAGTTGTGAGAAAAACCATCGTCAAAACCAAAGTTGACCAGATTATTGACAGTTTTTTTACCTCCTTGATCAAGAACAACCAATAGCTCCATAAGTTCCGCTTTTAACACCGAAAGGGAAGTCAACGTGCGCCTCATTTCATCAATAGAGGTAGCATTGGACATATCATGCAACTTCACATTTACTGCTAGGATTTTTTTCTGCAGGATATGTGAAAGCTCCGTTTTTACCTGTTCATTGTCCTGTAACATCTGCAGGTAACTTCGCCGTTTATTCAACAATCCCTGTCCAAAATGAAGTCCGGCAAAGCTGATCATAAACAGACAGAGCAACAAAATGATCTGAGCAATGATGTTTTTTTGAAAAGTTTGTAACCTAGATATTTTCAATTCAGAAATCCGTATTTTCGAAAAATATTTTGCACAATCCGCCTAAGGTTAGAAAGTATAAACAATACAGAGAAAGCCCCATAGATGCAACCTAAAGTTAGCTATGCATAATTATTATTTATAAATAGTGTATCTGTCTCCAAGAACTGAATTAAAACCAAAAAGGGCGGTAGATCCAAGATCTACCGCCCTTAAAGTTTCAACAGATAACTTAAAAGTTTTTATTACACTTCTTCTGCAGCCTTAACCATAACTTTTAGCTCAGCAACAACACCTGCGTCAAGCTTAACAGGAACGACGTGCTCACCAAGAGATTTAATTGGCTCACCAAGTTGAATTTTCTTACGGTCAATATCAACCCCTGCTTCCTGTAGCTTGGCTTCAAGATCCATCGATGTGACAGAGCCAAACAACTTACCCTCTTCACTGGCACGCTGGATAAATTCACAGGTGACCTTTTCAACCCGAACCTTGACCCCTTCGGCATCTTTAGTCACTTTTTCCAGCTTGTGAGCCAGTTGACGTTTTCTGTGATCAAGTTCCTTGACATTGCGTTCATTAGCTGCACTTGCCAGTCCTTTTGGAATCAAAAAATTTCTGGCGTAACCAGCTTTAACAGACACCACATCACCAATGATCCCAAGACCATCGATATTCTCCTTTAAGATAATACTTGTATTCATGTCTCTCCTCCGTATTGGATCGAGTTTATATTTTCTTTTGCCTGGGTCGGCGAAAATCGATCCACAGATCAAAAACACCAGCACAGGTAATAATTATTGGCAAAGGATTGAGTATCAACAAAAGGAGATAGATCAAACCTTTAACCAGCGGTGGATAGGTCTTTTTTTGTAGAAAGCTGTTGACGACTGCCATTCCCTGCAAAAAATAGAGGGGCAGCAAGACCACCAACAAATTTCGCCCAACTAACGAAACAATTTCAACCGGCAGTAGCCAAATAAAACCAGCGGCAATCAATACCCAGATCAGTCCAGGAGGCAAACGCCATTCAGCAAAAGGGGTTCCAGAAATCTGGTACCAGCTCCCCTTAAGGCGGTACAATAACAAGAGACAAAACATCTGTATTGCCAATAGAGAAGCGAAGTAAAGACCGTAAAAACTTTGACTAATAAACTCAGCCAGACCTTCGACAACCTGCTGCATAGTCTGCAACTGCGACTCACTGAACCCAGTATCGCGATAAATTTGCATTGCCTGATCAACTTCAGCCTTGACCATCTGATCAATCAGGGTCTGAAGATTGATCCCACCAGCAGCAACAGCCAACAACATCATCCCTGCTGTCACAACCGCTGAACCAACAGTCGCATATAAAACGGCTCGATCCCAAGGCAACTGCTGCCGTAAAAAAAACGGTAACAACAAAGAACCAACACCAAATATGCCTAAATAAGCAAACAGCGTATATGTTGTCACCAGCTGAAGCAATAAAGCGCTTGTTACAACAACGACAACAATCCCGGATTTTAAGCCGAAACGCATACTCAAGTAAGCGGCCGCCAGAGGGGTCAGGAGGTTAAGAAAAGCACCTGGTGAGCCGATCCAGCTGACACCGAGCAGACAGAGCAGGGTCACGCCGATTCCAACTGCGGTTAAAAGTGTCGACTGAGTTTTCATTCCGTAAATTAACGGTACCGCGAATTAAAGTGAATGAGACGCAGTATAAGGCATTAGCGCAATCTGCCGAGCATTTTTGATCGCTTCTGCAATTTGCCGCTGATGTGCTGCACAGGTTCCAGAAATTCTCCGTGGAACAATTTTACCGCGCTCAGACAGATAATATTTGAGGTTATTGACATCTTTATAATTAATTTTCTGACTCTTATCAGCACAGTAGCGGCAAATTTTACGCCGGCCAAAACGACGCCGTGGTGGTGCAGAAGATGGACGGGATGGTCTTTCGTAAGCCATGAATATTCTCCTGATTTTTTTTGCCTATCTATAAAAAGAAAGATGGCAACTATATATTATATTTATTGATTTTCTTCCATAGTTGGTGCAGCATCCGCACTATCTGATTTTTCTTCAGTAGCAGGTTTTGCTACTTCTTCGACAGCAGGTTCTGCTTCAACAACAGCAGGAAACTCTTCTTTAAAACGAACCGTCAAAAAACGGAGGATTTTTTCATCCAGTCGCAGACGACGCTCAAACTCGGCTATTACCTCCGGCTCAGCACAGAATAAGGTCTGCACATAACAACCACGCTCAACCTTTTGAATGGGATACGCCAGTTTGCGGACGCCCCAGTTGTCCAGCTTATGGATCTCAGCCGCTTGATCAGTGAGAACCTTCTGGAATTTTTCCACCATGGCAGTCAACTCATCGCCGACCACATCTGGATGGATAATGTACAGTGATTCGTAATTTCTCATCAGTGTATCTCCTCTAGGATTAACAGCCCCGGACACTACCCCGGAACAAGGGTATCACTGAAACCCCAATGGCTTCAGACGAAACAATAGCTTCTATCACAGTCAACCAATCGGTTCAAGACTTTTCAGACGATCGGAATAGATATTTTGCCCGCTGAATAATTAAAATTTACGTGACCCTCTTTTTTTATCACAATTTTGAGATATAATTGTGAACATATACCCAAAGCTAAAATCAATCTGAAGGAGAATCAATTTCGTTGAAACGGTGAGTGATTAAATATGAACGGCGCTGAGACGGGTCAACTATTATTGTTACTGGCAATCCTTTTTGGCCTGACGTTCGCCCTGGCCCACGTTTAACAGAAATGTTGTTCTATTGTCGATTTTTCACGCATTTTGAAAATAAATACTCAATAATACTAATAGCTTACAGTTTTGGTACGCAATGTAGTGCCATACTAGTCATTTAATGTGTTGACTTTTGGTTTTATTTTTGCCAATCTTGGTTCATGTATATTCGTCAGACTAAAACTAGAAGTGCTAAATC